>CAZNLX010000047.1:0-10200 GCA_964573925.1 uncultured Intrasporangiaceae bacterium | reverse complement strand
CGCCCTTGGGGAATCCCGTGGTGCCCGAGGTGTATTGGATGTTGATCGGGTCCTCCGGGGCCAGCCCGGCGGCGATCTCCTCGAGTTCCTGCTGGCTCACCGATTCGGCGGCCGCCCAGACCTCGTCCCAGGACTCGCGACCGATGAGGACGACCCGCTCGAGCGTCGGGACCTCGTCGCGGACCTCCTCGATCATCGCGGCGTAGTTGCTCGTCTTGAACGACGGTGCCGCGACGAGGACCTTGATGCCGGCCTGGTTGAGGACGTACTGCAGTTCGTGGGTGCGGTAGGCCGGGTTGATGTTGACGAGGATCGCGCCGATCTTCGCGGTGGCGTACTGAACGAGGGTCCACTCGCCGCAGTTGGGCGCCCAGATGCCGACCCGGTCGCCCTTGACGACGCCGATCCCGGCGAACCCGCGGGCCAGCCGGTCGACGTCGGCGGCGAACGCGGCATACGTCCAACGCTTGCCGACAGCGCAGTCGACCATCGCTTCACGGTCGGGGAACCGCGCCACTGTCGCGTCGAGGTTGGCGGAGATGGTCTGGTGGATGAGGGGGAGATCGGTCTCGCCGGTCGCGATCGACAAGGTCATGGGGGTTGCCTTTCGTCCAGGTGTCCACGCGAAGTCCACCGCGTACGCGTCTCCTGCGCAACCCGACGTAGGTCCCCTTGCGGTAACCCGGCGAGTCGACGGAGGTATGCCGCGGCGTCAGGAACCCGCAGAAGGCAAGCAGGGTCCGAGGATCGTCGCGTCCACCCGGGCCTCGGAGCCGAAGACCATACGTGCACCGTCGGGGCCCTGGACTGAGACGACGTGCTTGCCCGGAGCGTCCGCGAGCACCGTGACCTCGGTGAAACCTAGGGGAGCGATCACGGCGTCGAGGGCCCGGACCGCGTTCCTCCATTGATCGTCAGCCATGGTCGCCGCGGAAGCACCACTCGTGTAGGTGGCCGACCGGCGTCCACTGGCGCACGCGGCGACCGCCGTCCTGGCCGGGGTTTGTTCCCAGCGCACCCCAGCCGTGCTAGCGAGTCGGTCCTGGACCTCGCCGAGGGCACGCAGGAGGCCCGCGTCGGCCTCCTCGAACGTGCGGAACCCGCCGGTCGCCGACGCCGACGGGGTGCTGAGTTGAGGCGTCGGAGACCCGTTCGTCTGCGAGCAGGCCGGGGTGAGAGCGAGTAGCGCGAAGCCGAGGGCACCCAACAGCCGACGGCCCCTGGGGGTTCGCCTGGGGGACATGGTCGAGTCAGATGACCTCGACGGTCGAGTACTGCGGCTGCCACATCCGGCTGTAGATCTCGTTGATCGGGTCGGTGAGCGGGTGCCGCGCCACACCCTCCTCGGCGGCCGCCGCCGCGACGGCGAGGGCGACGTGGGAGGACACCGGGCGCAGTTCGCTCATTGACGGCAACAGCGCGGCGCCGGGACGGTAGGTGTTGACCCGGGCGGCGAGCGCCTCAGCCGCCGCCGCAATCATCCGGTCGGTCACCCGGGTTGCCTGGCAGGCCGCCACCCCGAGGCCGAGCCCGGGGAAGATGAGCGCGTTGTTCGCCTGGGCGATGAAGTGCCGGACCTCGCGGTGGTCCACAGGATCGAAGGGACTGCCGGTGGCGATGAGCGCTCGCCCGTCGGTCCACTCGATGAGGTCGGCCGGGGTGGCTTCGGCGCGCGAGGTGGGGTTGGACAACGGCATGATGATCGGTCGTTCGCAGTGGGTCGCCATCTCCTTGACGATCGTCTTGGTGAAGGCACCCCCGATCGTCGAGGTGCCGATGAGGATCGTCGGTCGGACGTTGCGCACGACATCGGCCAGGGTGATCCCGCGGGCCGCGCCATCGACAAGGGTCCAGCCGTCGACCTCCGCGCGGGTCCGGGCGTAGGGACGCTGGAACTCCCGCAGCAGCGGCAGGTCGTCGACGAACAACCCCTTGCTGCCCAGGGCGTAGAACTGCCCGACCGCCTCCTCACGGGGCACCCCGGCGCGGACCAGCTCGTCGCGCAGCAGGTCGGCGATCCCAATGCCGGCCGTCCCGCCCCCGAAGATGACGATGCGGTGCTCGGCGAGCGGCATACCGGTGACGTTGACCCCCGCGAGAACTGCGGCGAGGGCGACCGCGGCCGTCCCCTGGATGTCGTCGTTGAAGGTGCAGTGGGTATGCCGGTACTTCTCGAGGATGCGGTGCGCGTTGCCGGCGCCGAAGTCCTCCCAGTGCAGCATCGCCTTGGGGAAGAGGCGGGTCGCGGTCTGGACGAAGGTGTCGATGAAATCGTCGTAGCGTTCGCCGCGGACCCGCGCGTGCCGCTCCCCGAGGTAGAGGTCGCTGTTGAGCAGGCCAAGGTTGTCGGTGCCCACGTCGGACCACCGGCATGACCCGCCGGGGGTGGATCCCGGCCGCGGCGGTGTAGACCGACAGCTTCCCGATGGCGATCTCGATGCCGCCGATGCCCTGGTCGCCGATGCCGAGGATGCCCTCGGAGTCGGTCGCGACGATGAGGTCGACGTCGTCGGGGCCGAGGCCGTGGTCCAACAGCGACTGCTCGATGTCCTCGGGCCGGTCGATCGAGACGAACACCCCACGGGGCCGGTGGTATTCGACGGAGAACCGTTCGATGACCTCACCGATCGTCGGGGTGTAGATGATCGGGAGCATCTCTTCGAGGTGGTCGGCGAGCAGCCGGTAGAAGAGCACCTCGTTGCGGTCCCGGACGCTCGCCAGGTAGTTGTTCTTCGCGAACGGGGTGCGCGCCGACTGGTACTGCTGGTAGACCCGGCGCACCTGGTTGCCGATCGGGGTGACCTCGCTGGGCATGAGGCCGACCAACCCGAGGTAGCGGCGTTCCTGGACGGTGAAGGCAGTCCCCCGGTTGGTCATCGGGTTGGACAGGACCGCGCGCCCGCGAGCCGAGATGCGCAGCGGCGCGTCTCGGCGGGTCGTGTCCAGTTCGTAGTCGCTGTGGATCATCGCCAGGCCTCCGAGCCTGAGGGTGACCACGGGCGGGGGGCAGGCTCGGACAGCCCCGTCCGGTGGCACACGACGACCCCACGCCATGGCCAGGTGAACTCAGCATGAACTGTAGTGCGCGAGCGACCCCGGGCGACACGGGCCGGATTACCCGGGGTCAACACGACCGATCGCAGGGAATCGCCCAAGGACTTTCGACTGTAGCGCCGCGCAGTGTTCTCCCCGACAATGGTGGGCACATACCGGAAACCCGGTTCGAGAAGGCGAGCGGCAATGATCATCGTCGTCGGATACATCCCCACCCCCGAGGGCCACGCGGCACTCGATGCCGCCATCGCCGAAGGGCGGCTGCGCCAGGGAAAGATCCTTGTCCTCAACGCCAGCCGCGGCGACGCTCCGGTCGACCAGCGGTTCTCGTCCGAAGAGGACTGGGAAGCGGTGCACCGGCAATTGCAGGAATCCGGGGTGGACTTCGAAGTGCTTCAGCAACTGCACTCCGAGGACCCGGCCGAGCAGGTGCTGCACACGGCCAAGGAACACGGCGCGGACCTCATCGTCATCGGGATCCGTCGGCGCAGCCCGGTCGGCAAGCTCATCCTCGGCAGTGCGGCTCAGACGATCCTGCTCGAGTCCGAGTGCCCGGTGTTCGCCGTCAAGGCCGACCATGACCGCAGCCGACACTTCTGGTCCGGGCTCAGGCACTGAGCCGGTCGTTGCCCGGCGAAGGCGGCCCGTCCAGGTGGATCGGGCCGCCTTCTCGTATGCCGTGCGGTTGGGACTCGCTGGTCCTTCGCCTCAGTCCTCTTCGGCGAAGACGACGTCGCGCTTCTTGCGGATCGCCGGCGCGACCGAGATAAACAGGGCGAGTGCCGCGATGACGAGCATCGTCAGCGAGATCGGCCGGGTGAGCAGGACGGTGGGGTCGCCCTTGGAGATCGTCATCGCCCGGCGGAAGTTCTCCTCCAGCAGCGGGCCGAGCACGAAGCCCAGCAGCAGCGGAGCAGGCTCACAACCCAACCGGATGAGGACGTAGCCCAACACCGCGAAGAAGGCGATCGCGAAGACGTGGTAGGCGTTGAGCCCCAGCGAGTAGCACCCGATCGTCGAGAACGCGATGATCGCCGGGAAGAGGATCCGATAAGGGATCGACAGCAGCTTCACCCACAGCCCGATGAGCGGCAGGTTGAGCAGCACGAGCATGAGGTTGCCGACCCACATCGAGGCGATGAGGCCCCAGAAGAGCACCGGCTCGTCGTTGATGACGTTCGGTCCGGGGGTGATGCCCTGGATGATGAACGCCCCGATGAGCAGGGCCATGACCGGGTGTGCCGGCAGACCCAGGGTGAGCAGCGGGATGAACGAGGTCTGCGCCGCGGCATTGTTCGCCGACTCCGGCGCTGCGACACCCTCGATGGCGCCCTTGCCGAACTCCTCCGGGTGCTTGGACAGTCGCTTCTCCATCGAGTAGGAGGTGAATGACGCCAAGACGTGGCCACCGCCAGGAAGGATGCCCAGCAGCGACCCCATGACCGTCCCGCGCAGCACCGGCGGGGTGATCTGACGCAGTTCCTTCCGCCCGAGCCGCAGGTTCTTGACCTCGCGGACCATCGACGGGCGATGGATGCCGGTCTGGAGGTTGCGCAGGATCTCGGCGATCCCGAACATCCCCACGGCGAGCGAGACGAAGTTCAGCCCGCCGTAGAGCTCGCGGGCGCCGAAGGTGAACCGCGGGAAGCCGGTCTCCACGTCCTGGCCGACCATGCCGAGCAGCAGGCCCAGGACGATCATCGCCAAGGCCTTCCACATCGACCCGCTGGCCAGCGCGATCGAGGCCACCAGACCCAGCACGACGAGAGAGAAGTACTCCGCCGGACCGAACTTCAGGGCGGCTTCGGCCAAGGGCGGCGCGAAGACGGCCAGGACGACCGTGGCCACCGTGCCGGCGAAGAACGACCCCAACGCGGCAGTCGCCAAAGCCTGTCCGGCCCGGCCGAGCCGAGCCATCTGATAGCCGTCGATCGCGGTAACCGCGGCCGAGGTCTCACCGGGCAGGTTGAGCAGGATCGCCGTCGTCGAGCCACCGTACTGGGCCCCGTAGTAGATCCCCGCGAGCATGATGATCGAGGAGACCGGGTCGAAGTTGAAGGTGATCGGCAGCAGCAGCGCGATGGTCGCCGTCGGTCCGATGCCCGGCAGCACCCCGATCGCCGTGCCCAGGGCGCAACCGATGAGGCAGAACAGCAGGTTGGTCGGGGTGAGCGCGGTCTGGATCCCGAGCAGGATGTTGCTGAAGTCCATGACTATCCACCCATCCCCACGAACAACGGCAGCTTGAGCTGCAGCACGACGACGAAGATGACGACGCACATGACCGTGAGGCCCACCGCGATCACGGCGGCGCCCTTCGGGCTGGTCCCGTGGCCGGCCAGGGCCGACAGGAAGGTCGCCACGAGCAAGGCCGGGACCAGGCCCACCGGCGCCACGAGGAAGCCGAAGAGCATGATCGCGGCAAGCACGAGCGCCCCGCGCACCCACGGTATGCCGCCCTCGGACTCACCGACGGGGTGCGAACCCCTGCGCAGCGTGCCGATGACGCTGGTGAGAACGATGGCGGTGCCGAAGGCGACCAGGATGATGCCCAGGACCATGGGGAAGTAGCCCGGGCCCATCTTGAGCAACGACCCCAGTTCATAGGAGGCCGAGGTCAGGGCAAAGGCCGCCCCGATGGCGATGAAGATCGCTCCGGAGAGCAGATCGTCACGGGACCACCGGCTTGTCGCGGCCGGACCGGCGGGCGGGTCCGCCGACGCCGTGGCGCCGGCGGACCCGCCCGCAGCGGTTGGCTGGCCGGTCAAGAGACCTTGACCCCGGCGTTCTTGATCACCGGGCCCCACAGGTCGAGCTGGGCCTTGAGGTATGCCGTGTGCGCCGCCGGGGTGACCTGGTCCGCCGGGACGGGCGCGGTGCCCAGGTCGGCCATCTTGGCGATGACCTTCTCATCCTTGAGCGCGGCGGCCAAGGCGTCGGTGAGCTTCTTGACGACGGCCTCGTTGGTGCCGGCCGGTGCGTAGAGGCCGTGCCAGACGCCGACCTTGAGGTCCGGCAGGCCGGCTTCCTTGGTCGTCGGGACGTCCGGGAGGCTCTTGACCCGCTCGGTGGTGGTCACGGCATACACCTTGACCTTGCCGGCCTTGATCTGCGGCGTGGTGTTGGTGGTCTGGTCGCACATGAAGTCGACCTGGCCGCCGACGAGGTCGGTCATCGCCGGGCCGGTGCCCTTGTAGGCGACCTCGGTGATGTCCACGCCGAAGGCCTTCTTGATGAGCAGTCCGCACAGGTGCGACGCCGCGCCGACGCCGGCGTTGGCGTAGGTGACCTTGTCCTTGTTGGCCTTCACGTACTCCACGAGTTCGGCGAGGGTGTTGGGCGCGAGGTCCTTCTTGCCGATGATCGTCATCGGGACCTCGGTGACCAGGCCGATCGTCTGGAAGCTCTTGAGCGGCTCGAACGGCAGGCTCTTGTAGAGCGAGGGTGCGGTGGACATGCCGATGTGGTGCAGCAGCAGCTTGTAGCCGTCGTTCTTGGCCGCAGCGACCTCACCGGCGCCGAGGGTGCCGCCGGCGCCTTCGACGTTCTGGACGATGACCTGCTGGCCAAGCGACTTGCTCATCGGCTCGGCAATGAGGCGCGTGACGGTATCGGTGGGGCCACCGGCCGAGAACGGGACGACGATCGTGATCGGGCCGGTCGGATAGTTGCTCCCGCCGGCGGCACCGCCAGACCCGCCCGACCCACAGGCGGTGAGCGCCAGGGCCGCGGCGGCCAGGGCGCTGACCTGCTTCAGTCGGCGTGCACGGGCCGGGGTGAACGTCCCTCGGGAGGGGGTGGACGACATCGTGACCATCTGTCGTGCTCCTTCGTCATGCCGCAGGCGACGCTGCCTGAGATCTGGGTCACATTCCACCAGAGGCCGAGGAAATATGCCCCGTGACCTTCGTCTCAATTCGGTGTCGAGAACTGCTGACAGAGGACTCCGACCGTCATCGGCAACCCCCAGAGTGTGTAAAATGTGACCAGGGTTTGATTGAATTCCTCTTGGGGCAAAACGTTTTCGCGATTGAATTCCTCAATGAGTCGGATCCCCACCCCAGCGGCCCACCCGTGCCGGCTGATCGGAATTCACCCAATGAACAAACAAAGCTCCGCGCAAGGACTTCTGGCCGAAAAGACTCACAGCCGTTCCACGACAGCGGTCAACAGACCGGCCCGAAGCGAGGGCGGGCAGGCGGCAAGAAGGGCGTGAATCGGGGCCATCCGGCGCGGCATACGCACGGCTCCGGTCTCGTCGCCCGCGAGCCCCGCGGCGGCCAGCAACGACCCGAAAGTCGCCTCGTCCAGGGTCGACGGATCGAGCGACGCCAGCAGCCCGGCGATTCCGGGGTCGACCTGAACCGGACCGGCCGCCTGCGCGGCCCGCACCGAATCCCGCAGTGCGGCAAGGAAATCCGGGACCTGCGGCGTCGTGGCGGCGGAGATCGTCAGGTGCAGGCTGGCCGGACCGTCGCGATGCGGCAGCTGGGGCTGGGCGAACCAGCCGCGCTCGAGCAGCTCGTCGCACACGGTGTAGGGATCGCACGAGTCGTCGGTCGCCACCGCGAGCAGGGTGGAGTCCGGGGGCACGAGCACCCGCAGTCCCGGTATGCCGCCCACCCCCTCCGCGAGCGCGAGAGTGCCCTCGCGCGCCTGCCGGGCCAGGGCGGCATACCCCTGGGCTCCGAGGAGTTGGGTCGTGGTCCAGGCGGCCGCGAGCGGCCCGGCGGACTTGGTCGACTGGAGGGTCGAGTTGACCACGCCGTAGCCCGGCCAGTCCGCGGTCGCCCAGAACTGGGTATGCCGCAACGCCATCGAGCGGTGCACGAGGACCGAGACACCCTTGGGCGTGTAGCCGTACTTGTGCAGGTCGGCCGAGATGCTCGTGACCCCAGGGACCACAAACGACCAGGCCGGGCGGTCCGACGCCAGGCCACGGTCGGGCTCATCGCCGAGGAAGGCCAAGACCCAGCCGCCGATGCAGGCGTCGACATGGCAGCGGATCCCTCGTGCCGCCGCCGCAGCGGCGATCGCGCCGACGGGATCGACGACTCCGTGCGCGTAGGACGGAGCGCTGACGACGACGAGCACGGTCCGTTCGGTCAGCGCCGCCGCCATCGCGTCGGGATCGGCACGGAAGGTCACCGGGTCCACGTCGACGAGGACGAGCTCGAGGCCAAACAGGTGCGCCGCCTTGTGGAAGGCCGCGTGGACCGTCGTCGGCGCGACGAGTTGCGGCCGGGTGACCTTCGGGCGCGAGTCGCGGGCGGCCAGGACGGCCAGCAGGCAGGACTCGGTGCCGCCGGAGGTGACCGTGCCGGCATACCCGGGTGGCGCGTTGAGGATCTGCGCGGCGAGGGCCAGCACCTCCCGCTCCATCGTTGGGACAGAAGGGAACACGGTGGGGTCGAGCCCGTTCGTGCCCGCGTATGCCGCGACCGCCTCCCGAGCGAGGGCATCGACCTCCGCGCGCCCCGAGTCGTAGACGTAGGCGAGGGTGCGGCCGCCGTGAGTGGGCAGGTCGTGTTCCCGCAAGGCGTGCAGCCGGGTGCGGACCTCGTCGGGGGTGAGTGGCATCGGCGTCTCCTCTCGGAGCCGGTCAGGGTCGGTCGGGATCGCCCCCCTGGGCACGGGCGGACGCGTCGCGGTCCGGCGTGGCGACTGGGTCGAGGACGAGTCGGTATCCGCGCAGCGCGAGCAGAGAGGCCAGGGTGAGCGCCGCTGGCAGCACGGAGAACCCCCAGACGATCGCGGTCACCGCCGAGTCCGGTTGAACCACCGTCGAGTCGGTGGACGAGCGGTAGCCGCCGGCAGCGAGCACGAGGCCGAACACGAAGGGGCCCAGGGCCATTCCGAGGGTCTCGCCAGCGGTCCAGACCCCGGTGAAGACGCCAACCCGGTTCTCCCCCGAGACCGCCGTATCGGCGGCCGCAACGTCGGGCAGCATCGACAGCGGGAGCATCTGGGCCCCGGCGTAGCCCACCCCGACCACGGCGACGGCGAGGTAGACCAGCGCTGCCGGCATCACCCGGGCACCGAGGAGGGCGAGCGCGCCGGCGGCCAGGACGAGCGAGGAGACGGCATACCCGCGCTTCTTGCCGGTCGCGGCGGCGAGCCGGTCCCACAGCGGGGTGCAGACGATGGCGGGCGCGACGAAACAGACGAAGAGCAGCGAACCGGCGGCGGGGTCGCGCAGCACCTGGCGCGCCACGTAGTCGACTCCGGCGAGCATCGCCCCGGTCGCCAGCGCCTGGACGACGAAGGTGACGATGAGCGCTCGGAAGTCGCGGTTGCCCGCGACGAGGGCCAGCTGACTGCGCAGCCCACCCTCGGCCGCGGCGACCGCCCGGACGGGTGCGCCGCGGGTGCCCCACCACGCCCCCAGCGCACCGACGGCGATGAGCACCGCGACGAACAGGCCCATCGCGGCATACCCGCGCTCGGGTCCGACGACGTTGCGGACCATGGGGGCGAGCCCGCCGCTGACGAGGATGGCGAGGGCAAGGACCGCGACCCGCCAACTCATGATCCGGGTGCGTTCCCGGGGATCGTCGGTGAGTTCGGCGGGCATGGCGACATAGGGCACTTGGAAGAACGCGTATGCCGTCGCGCAGGCCAGGAAGAGCACCGCCACCCAGCCGGCGGCGACGGCTTGAGGCGAGGCCGGTCCAGCGAAGAGCAGCGCAAAGGCGACGGCGAGCGTGAGCCCAGCCCGCAGGAGGAAGGGTCGGCGCGGTCCATCGGGATGGCGAGAGTGATCGCTGATCCGGCCGGCGACCGGATTGAGCACGACATCCCAGGCCTTGGGGGCGAAGACGATGACCCCGGCGAGGGCCGCCGGGACGCCGAGGCGCTCGGTGAGATAGGGCAGCAGCATGAGCCCGGGCACCGTCCCGAACGACCCGGTGGCTACTCCGCCGAGGGCATACCCGCGCCGCACCCGCGCGGCGAGGGCTGGCGCGGTGGCTGACGGCTCACCGGAGGCCGGTGCCGGACCGCCCGCCGGCGCGGGTGTCGTCCCTGACATGAGCGCAGGCTAGTCCCGCGGACCCGGTCGTGGGGCCGGTCGAGGCCGACAATGAGGTATGCCGCCCGCCCCCACCTCCTCACCGCCCGACTCTGCCTCCTCACCGCCCGACTCTG
>CAZNLX010000046.1:0-10601 GCA_964573925.1 uncultured Intrasporangiaceae bacterium | reverse complement strand
GCCTGGGCGGCCATCTCGGTGGCGCCGTCGTTGGGCAGGACGAGGACCTGACCGGCCCCGGTGGACCGGATCGCCTCGAGGACCTGGCCCGCGGACGCCCGGCGCCCGGGGCCGCTCATGACGACGGTGGCTCCGGCGGCGCGGAAGACCTCCGCGATGCCCTCACCGGCCGCGCACGCGACGACCGCGAGCGCGGCGGGGTCGGTGGCGTGGCGGATCTGATCGCCGAAGTGGGTGACGACGATCCGATACGGCCGGCCCGCCTCGATGCCCGCCTCGATCGCCGCGCCCGGGTCGTCGACGTGGACGTGGACATTCCACGTCCCGTCGGCGCCGACGACGAGCAGGGAGTCCCCCAGCCCGGACAGTCGGGTGCGCATCGCCGCGACCCGATCCTCGTCGCTGTCGGTGAGCAGGTACATGACCTCGTATGCCGGTCCGGCACCCTCGTCGTCGGCGTCCCGGTCATGGGGCTTGGCCGGCAGGACCGGACGGGACCAGCCCAGGTGGCGGCGCAGGGGGTCGTCGTCGGGCTGCGGGGGCTGACCGTGGACGACCCTGGCCAGCGCCTCCATGAGCAGCAGGTAGCCTGCTCCCCCGGCATCGACCACCCCGGCGCGGGCCAGGGCCGGCAGCTGGCTCGGGGTCAACGTCAGCGCGGTCGTGGCAGCGGTCACCGCGATGTCGAGGATGTCGGCGAGCCGGATCTGCGGGTCGCCCGTGACCGCGTCGGCCACCGCCGTGGCCGTCGCCCGGGATACCGAGAGGATGGTGCCTTCCTTGGGTTCGGTGACCGCCCGCCAGGCCAGCCGGTCGGCCTGACCGAGGGCCCCGGCCAGGCCCGCGCCGTCGAGGGATTCGACCCCCAATGCCGCAACATGCTCGGCAACACCCCGGAAGAGCTGGCTGAGGATGACCCCGGAGTTGCCCCGGGCCGTGAGGAGCATGGCGCGGGACATCTCCCGGCACATGACCTGCAACGCGGGGATGGTCACCGACCCGGCGGGGATGTCCCGCGAGATCGCGGTCCGGGCCGCGTCGATGGCCGAGTCGAGGGTGAGGTAGAGGTTGGTCCCGGTGTCCCCGTCAGGGACGGGGAAGACGTTGAGGGCGTCGATCTCCGCCCGCGCGGACGCGAAGGACGACCTCGCGACGGCGGCCCAGCGCAGGAATCCGCCGGCGTCCAGGGTGGTCAGCACGAGCCTGGGACGGTCGACCGGCGGTGGGCTGACGTCGGACATCCGGCCTCCTGGCTCAGTCGGGGCGCCCCACGGGCCCTTCGGGTCGGCGCGCCGCGACCGGCACGACGGCCACGACACACCGGCCAGCCTAGCCATCGCAGGACCGGCGTTTTGGCCTCGGCGCGCCCGCTCGGCTACTCTTGGCAAGTTGCCCTGTCCGGTGGGGCGGCGCGCCCGGGTGGGTGCGCGGCATACCGGGCCGGGGCCCCCGACATTCAGACCCGCGGGTGACGCCCGCACCAGAGCATCAGGAGAGACCCGTGGCAGCCACTTGCGACGTCTGCGGCAAGGGACCGGGCTTCGGTCACAACATCTCGCACTCGCACCGGCGCACCAAGCGGCGCTGGAACCCGAACATCCAGCGGGTCAAGGCCCTCATCAACGGCGTCACCCCCAAGCGGGTCAACGTCTGCACGTCCTGCCTCAAGGCCGGCAAGGTCGCCCGCTGACCGGCTGAACCCACCGCGTCGAAGGCCGGCTCCCCACGGAGCCGGCCTTTCGCATGCCCGGACCGGTGACGAACCACCCGGCCGGGCGCTCAGCCTCGGAAGTGGTCCCAGCCCTGGGGCTGGACCGGTATGCCGTCCACCGACTCCCCACGCCCCTGGCGGACCGCCCCGATGACCGTCCACCCGGCGGGCAGCCCACCGTCGGGCCCGGGATCGGGGAAACAGGCCAGCAGCGCGTGTTCCTCGCCGCCGCCGAGCACACAGTCCCACGCCCGGTCAGGGCCGACGGCGGGAGCCAGGCGGGCGGCATACGGGGCAAGTGCCGCGCGGGAGAAGTCGAGGGCGACCGCGCTCGCGGCGGCGATCCGGGCCCCGTCGCGCAGCAGCCCGTCCGAGACGTCGAGCATGGCGGTGGCGCCGGCGTCGGCAGCCAGCGGGCCCTGCTCCAGCGGTGGCCGGGGCCGGCGGTGAACGTCCACGAGATCGGGGCCGGCTTCGACCCGGCCGTCCGTCAGCAGGGCCAAACCGGCCGCCGACCGACCCAGGGTGCCGGCGACGGCAACGAGGTCACCGGCCCGGGCTCCCGAGCGCAGCACCGGCGCCCGCCCGTCGAGGGTGCCCAGCGCGGTCACCGACACGGCGAGCATCCCCGCGGGCGCCGAGGAGAGGTCTCCTCCGAGCACGGCCGCCCCCGCCGCCCGGGCCGCCGCGCCGAGGCCGTCGGCGAACGCCTCGACCCAGGCCAGGCTGGTGGCCGGGTCGGCCAGCAGGGTGACGACAAGCCCGAGCGGTCGCCCACCCATCGCTGCGACGTCGGCGAGGTTCTGGGCCACGATCTTGGCCCCGACGTCCTGGGGACTGGACCAGTCGTCACGCCAGTCCCGCCCGCGGACGGCTGCGTCGGTCGTGACGATGGTGGCCGCGTCGCAGCGCACCACGGCCGTGTCGTCCCCGGGGCCTACCGGGACGCTCTCGACGCTGCCGCGCGGAAGTCGCGGAACGATCCGCGCCAGCAACTCCTCCTCGCTGAGATCGGCGAGGGTCGACACCGGCGCCGCCGACGAGCTGGGCCCTTCGGGCACGGTCTTCTCCTTCACGGGACGACGAAACCCCACTCGGCACGGTAGCGTCTGGGAGACGGGTCGACGACGACCCGCACGCGGGCCCCACCCGCAGACCCCCCGACAAGTGAGGTTGCTCCGTGGTCCAGGCATACATCCTGATCCAGACCGAGGTCGGCAAGTCGGCGTCGGTCGCCGAGGCGATCCGCGGGGTTGCGGGCGTCGCATCCGCCGAGGACGTCACCGGCCCCTACGACGTCATCGCCCGGGTCGAGGCCAACACGGTCGACGAGTTGGGCAAGCTCGTCATCGCCCGCATCCAAGACGTCCCGGGGATCACCCGGACGCTCACCTGCACGGTTGTGCACGTCTGAGGGCTCGCGCGCGAGGTGTTGCGGGGCGGCGCGGCGGCATTGGCCGGTATGCCGCCCTGCTTGCTGCCCCGGCGCTGGGGCTGCTCGCCCTGGTCGCCGGCTGCTCCTCCACGGCCACGACACCGGTACCGGTCACCCTGCCCAGCGGAGCCGACAGCCCCGCTTGTCAAGCCCTCACGGCCCTGTGGCCGCAGCGGATCACCGTCCCAGGAGGTGCGGCCGGGTCCCGGCCGGTGAGCGTCGAGTCGGCGGCGGCCAGGGCCTGGGGCGAGCCCGCCATCGTGGCAATCTGCGGCTACCCGGCGGCCGCGCCGTCCACCGTGGAGTGCCTGGCCGTGGACGGCGTGGACTGGTTGATCCAGCGCCGGTCGGACGGCGTCCAGTTCACGACCTATGGGCGCTCACCTGCGATGGACGTCCTCGTGCCCGCGGCATACTCCCCCGAACCGCTGCTCCTGCCCGCCTTCGGCCCGGCCGCGCGCTCGCTGCCCGAGACCGGCCGGCGCTGCCAGTAGGTCGGCCGGTCGCTCAGCGCAGGCCGACCCGGCGCTCGAAGGCCAGGGCGATGAGCTCGTCGACGAGGTCGTGGTAGGGCAGGCCGGTCTCGGCCCACATCCGCGGGTACATCGAGTGTGGGGTGAAGCCGGGCATGGTGTTGATCTCGTTGATGATCACCCGGCGGTCCTCGGTGTAGAAGCAGTCCACCCGGGCCAGACCCTCGCACCCCAGAGCAGTGAACGCCTCGGCGGCCAGCCGGCGCACTTCCTCGGCGATGTCATCGGGCACATCGGCCGGGCAGACGAGCTGGACATCGTTCTCGGCGAGGTACTTGGCCTCGAAATCGTAGAAGTCGTGACCCTTGACCACCCGGATCTCCCCGACCTGCGAGGTGCGCGGGGGTTGCACGCCGCGTCCCTCCAGGACCGCGCACTCGATCTCCCGGCCGAAGATCGCCGCCTCGACGAGCACCTTCGGGTCGTGTTCCCGGGCGGTCTCGATGGCCGCCGCCAGGCCCTCCGGGCCGGTCACCCGGGTGATCCCCATGCTCGACCCGGCCCGGGCCGGCTTGACGAAGACCGGGAAACCCATCGACGAGGCGGCATCGAGGGCCGCCGCCGGGTCGGCACGCCACGCGCGGTCGGTGATGACGGCATACGGTCCGACGGGCAGCCCGTGTCCGGCGAAGACGACCTTCATGTAGTGCTTGTCCATGCCCGCGGCGGAGGCCAGCACTCCCGAGCCCACGTAGCGGACGTCCGCCAGGTCGAGCATCCCCTGGATCGTGCCGTCCTCGCCCCACGGTCCGTGCAGCACCGGGAAGACGACATCGACCTCCCCGAGGACCTCCGGGACCGCGCCCGGGTCGAGCGTGCGCAGTTCGCGGTCCACGGTCGACAGGGGGACGATCACCCCGGGGCCGGAGCCGTCGACCTCGGGAATGTGGCCGGGGGCCAGCTCCAGCGCCGCAGGATCGTCCGGCGCGAGCACCCAGCGACCGTCCCGAGCGATGCCGATCGGGACCACGTCGTAGGCGTCGCGGTCGATGGCGCGCAGGACCGACGCCGCGCTGGCGCACGACACGGCGTGCTCGGACGATCTCCCGCCGAAGACGACGGCGACGCGGGGTTTGCGGGGCAGTTCGGTGCTCATCGGTTCGACCATACTGCTCCGGTATGCCGTCTCCGGCCTAGGCTTGCCGGATGACCGAGCTGCCCGCGGGCCTGTCCCCCGCCACCGTGGTCGTTGCGGTGGGTCGACCGCCCCGCTCCCCGGGAGCTGCGGTCAACCCACCGCTGGAACTGTCCAGCACGTATGCCGCGCACCCCGCCCTGGGCCCGGACGGCACCGCAACGAACCTCGGCTACGGGCGGGCCGACAATGCCACCTGGGCCGCCTTCGAGGAGGCGGTGGGCGCCCTGGAGGGCGGACGGGCGTTGTGCTTCGCGTCCGGGATGGCGGCGATCTCGGCCGCCCTGGCCGTGCTGCCCGCGGACGGCATCCTCGTGGCCCCGGACACCCCCTACAACACCACGGGCGCTCTGGTGGGCGAGGTGGAGGCCGCCGGGCGGTCGGTACGTCGGGTGGCCATGGACGACACCCCGGCGGTCGTGGCAGCCCTCGAGGGAGCCGGGGCGATCTGGCTGGAGTCCCCGACCAATCCACTCATGCAGGTGGCCGATCTGCCGGCCATCGTCGCCGCAGCCCGGCAGCGCGCGGTCGTCGTCGTCTGCGACAACACCTTCGCCACGCCGCTGCTGCAGCAGCCGTTGGCCCACGGGGCCGACATCGTCGTGCACTCGGCGACGAAGTACCTCTCCGGGCATTCGGACCTCGTGCTGGGTGTCGCGGTCACCCGCCCGGCCGCGGCCGACGGCACACCCGACCCCTGGTATGCCGCGCTCCTGGCCCACCGCACTCGGCACGGTGCCATCGCCGGGCCGTTCGAGGCGTGGCTGGCGCTGCGCGGCATACGCACCCTGCACGTGCGCCTGGAGCGAGCCGGGGCCAATGCCGCGGAGCTGGCCCGACGGTTGGCCGGGCACTCCCGAGTGACCCGCGTCCGCTACCCGGGGTGGGGGGCGATGTTGGCGATCGAGGTGGCCGGTGGCGCGGCCGAGGCCGAGGCGGTCGCCGCGGCCTGCCGGGTGTGGCTGGGCGCGACGAGTCTGGGCGGGGTGGAATCGCTCATCGAGCGCCGCCGCCGCTACCCCGGCGAGTCCCCGAAGGTCCCGGACGCGCTGCTGCGGCTGTCGGTGGGGATCGAGGACGTCGAGGATCTGTGGACCGACCTGGACCGAGCGCTCACGATGGGCACCGACGCGCCCTGAGCTGCGGGGCGGTCGGGAGTGCGCAGGGTCGGCTCAGATGCGCTCGTGCTTGCGGGTGCGCGACATGAGCAGGTCGACGAGTTCCTCCGGGGTGCGTTCCCCGTCGATGACCGAGGTCACCGCCTCGGCGATCGGCATCTCGACACCGACGCTTCGGGCCAGGTCGAGCACCGAGTGGCAGGACTTGACGCCTTCGGCGGTCTGCCGAGTCACCTCGATGACCTCGGCCACAGTCATCCCCTTGCCGAGGTTCTCGCCGAAGGTCCGGTTGCGTGAGAGGGGCGACATGCACGTGGCGATGAGGTCTCCGACGCCGGCCAGGCCCATGAACGTCGTGGGTTCCGCGCCCAGGCGCACCCCCAGCCGGGCCGTCTCGGCGAGCCCGCGGGTGATGATCGAGGCCTTGGTGTTGTCGCCCATGCCCATGCCCTCGGCCATGCCGACCGCCAGGGCGACGACGTTCTTCACCGCGCCGCCCAGCTCGGTGCCCACGACGTCCTGGTTGGTGTAGGGCCGGAAGTAGGTGGTCGCGCAAGCCGCCGCGACCCGTTCGGCGGTCTGCGGGTCCGCGCAGGCAACCACACTCGCGGCCGGCTGCTTGCGGGCGATCTCCTTGGCGAGATTGGGTCCGGAGACGACGACGACCCGTGCGGCGGGAACCCCACCGACCTCGGCAATAACCTCGCTCATCCGCTTCGTGGTGCCCAGTTCGACACCCTTCATGAGCGAGACGACCGCCGCCCCGGACGGCAAGGACCAGCCGGAGAGGTTGGCCCTGAGGGTCTGTGAGGGCACCGCGAGAACGACGATGTCGGCCCCGGACAAGGCCTCGGCCGAGTCGGTGGTGGCGCGAATCCCGGCGGGCAGCGGGATGCCCGGCAGGTAGTCCTCGTTGCTGCCGGCGTTGATCTGGGCGACCGAGTCGGCCCGGCGACCCCACATGGTCACCGAGGTGCCTGCGTCGGCGAGGGCTGCAGCGAAGGCGGTGCCCCAGCTGCCCGTTCCCATCACGGTTGCGGTGCTCATGGACGCTCCTTGTTGGGGTTGCCGGTCTCGGGGACACCCATGGTCCGCGAGTCGAACCGCACGGCCGGTGCCTGCTCGCCTCGCAGCACTTCCAGTTGGGCCGTGATGGCGTCCATGATCCGGTCGGTCGCCTCGGCCAGCAAGGCCGAGTCCAGCGGTCGGTCGTAGAAGTCCGCGAGGTCGACCGGAGGTCCGGCCAGGACGTGCATCGTCTTTCGTGGGAAGAAGTGGACATCCTTCTGGTAGGTCCCGAGGACCTCCTGTGGGCCCCACATGGCCACCGGGATGACCGGGCACCGGGTGGTGAGGGCGATCCGGGCGGCGCCGGTCTTGCCCCGCATCGGCCAGCCGCCGGGGTCTCTGGTGAGCGTGCCCTCCGGATAGACGACGACGGTCTTGCCCTCCTGCACCGCGGCCACCGCGGCACGCATCGCGTCGGCCGCCTGTCCGGTGCCCCGGTAGACCGGGATCTGATCGGCCCAGGCGATGAGTCGCCCGAAGACCGGGATCCGGAAGACCGCCTCCTTGCCCAGGTAGTAGGGCGGGCGGTCGTTGTCGTAGAGGTAGAGGGCGATCGCGAAGGGATCGACGTAGGACAGGTGGTTGGGCGCGACGACGCAACCGTCCGCCGGGATGTTCTCCGCACCCCGCCAGTCGCGCCGGAACAGCACCCGCAGCAGCGGCCACAGCAGCAGCACGATGACCCGGTATGCCGCCGGCAACTGCCGTGCCCGCTTGGCCGCGGCCCAGAACGCCTTCACACGCATCTCCTTCGACGGCCGTATTCTTGCGGGCCGACGACTCAGTATCGAGTACCAGTGACGAGGACGGGGCGATCGTGGCCGGGAACGGAGTGCCGCGGCCGACCGGCGGGTCGGGCGAGCGCTGGCTGGTCGTCCTTCCGGTCAAGGGGATCGACGCCAAGTCCCGCCTGGATCCCCCCGCCGGAGTGTCCCGGGAGGCCCTGGCCCTGGCCTTCGCGCTGGACACCGCCTCGGCCGCGGTGGCGGTTGCCGGGCCAGGACGGGTGTATGCCGTTACCCCGGCCGCCCCCGCCGCGGCGGCCCTGGCCGAGCTGGGTTGTGTCGTCGTGGCCGATCCTCGACGCGGCCTCAACGCCGCGGTTGCCGCCGGGTTGGAGCGCGCAGCTGCCGGGTCGGAGCCTCGGGCCGGCCTTGCGGTCCTGCTCGGCGATCTCCCGGCTCTGCAGCCAGCGCACCTGGCGGCGGCCCTGGCCGCAGCCACCGGCCTGCCTCGTGCGGTGGTGCCGGATGCAGCTGGTTCCGGGTCGGTGCTCATCACGGGTAGTGGCGCCCACCGGCCCCGCCCCCGGTTCGGCCCCGGATCGGCCGAACGGCACCGCCGCGCCGGGCACAGCCGGCTCGACCTGGAGTTGCCCGGCCTGCGGACCGATGTCGATGACCTGGAATCCTTGCGCCGGGCCGTAGCCCTCGGCGTGGGGCGGTACACCCGCGCCGAGCTCGACTCCGGACACGCCGCGGGCCGGTCGCTCGCCTAGCGAAACGACCGGCCCGAGCGTGGAACAGCCTGGTCAGGCCTTCTTGGCGGCCTTGGCCGGCGCAGCCTTCTTGGCGGCCGGCGCAGCCTTGGCCGGCGCAGCCTTGGCCGGGGCCGCCTTCTTGGCCGGAGCAGCCTTCACCGGCGCGGCGGCCTTCACCGGAGCGGCCTTCTTGGCGGCGGGCGCGGCCTTGGCCGGAGCGGCCTTGGCCGGCGCTGCCTTCACCGGAGCGGCGGCCTTCACCGGAGCGGCAGCCTTCTTCGCGGCCGGAGCGGCGGCCTTCTTCGCGGCCGGAGCGGCGGCCTTGGCCACCGAGCCGGCCGGAGCACGGCCGGTGGCGGGGGCCGCCTTCGGCAGCGTCCGCGGGTCGGCAACGTAGCCCTTGAACGAGGTGCCCGGCCGGAACCGCGGCACGGTCGTCTTCTTGATCCGCACGGCGTCGCCGGTGCGCGGGTTGCGGCCGGTGCGCGCGGCCCGGGCAACCTTCTGGAAGGTGCCGAACCCGGTGATGGCGACCTTGCCGCCCTTGGCGACCTCGCGGATGATCGTGTCGAGGACCGCGTCGAGAGCGTCGCTGGCGGCCTTCTTGCCACCGAGCTTGCCCTCGAGTGCGACGACGAGTTCTGCCTTGTTCACGCTTCCCCTCCAGATGAACGACCCGGCCGCGCCGGGTGCTGCTAATGCGGACCTGCGTCCGCCCGTGTCCGACGGTATTCCTGAAACACCGCACAAGTCCACCTTCGCGGGCGACGATTCCCGTTCTCGCGCAACCTATTTGACGTCACGCTCGGGCGCCGGGGCAGGCGCCCCCCGAGACGGCAGGCCAGGTCGGCTCCGCCGGCAATTCCCGGGAACGCCAAATTCATTGGAACACAATGCGATTGCCCCAACGGATCGCGGCGAGCCGACCGGACCGGCCGCCGCGTGTCGAGCCGGAACCAGCGCCTCCCACGCCGCCCATGTGGCGGATCTCCTAGCGCGACACGCCGACTCGGCGTGTCGCCGTGCTCGGTCCGTCAGCCCACCGTCGGCAGGTATGCCGCGCGTCCAACCTCGAAGTCCTCGATGAGGTCCTCGTGGCGCAGCGTGAGGCCGATGTCGTCCAGGCCCTCCATGAGCCGCCACCGGGTGTAGTCGTCGACCGCAAAGGGCGCCACGATGTCCCCGGCGGTGACCGTCCGAGCGGCCAGGTCGACGGTGACCTCGGCGCCCGGGTCCTGCTCGAGGTACTTCCAGATGAGCTCGATGTCGTCCTGGGCGACCTGGGCGGTCAGCAGCCCTTGCTTGCCGGAGTTGCCCCGGAAGATGTCGGCGAAGCGGGAGGACAGCACGGCCCGGAAGCCGTAGTTCATCAACGCCCACACCGCGTGCTCGCGCGAGGAGCCGGTCCCGAAGTCGGGGCCTGCGACGAGAACCGTGCCCGCGGCATACCTGGGGTTGTTGAGGACGAAGGACTCGTCCGAGCGCCAGGCGGCGAACAGCCCGTCCTCGAAGCCGTCGCGGGTCACCCGCTTGAGGTAGACGGCCGGGATGATCTGGTCGGTGTCGACGTTGCTACGGCGCAGCGGAACCCCGATGCCGCTGTGGGTGGTGAAGGCTTCCATGCGCTCAGTCCTTGTCCAGGTCGGCGGGCGAGGAGAGGGTGCCGCGGACCGCGGTCGCGGCGGCCACCAGCGGGCTGACCAGGTGGGTCCGCCCACCGGGGCCCTGGCGGCCCTCGAAGTTGCGGTTGGAGGTCGACGCGCTGCGCTCCCCGGGGACGAGCTTGTCGGGGTTCATTGCCAGGCACATCGAGCAGCCGGGCAACCTCCACTCCGCACCGGCCGATTCGAAGACCTCGTGCAGGCCCTCGGCCTCGGCCTGCAGCCGGACCCGGGCCGAGCCCGGCACGACGAGCATTCGCACACTGTCGGCGACGGTGCGGCCCCGCAGGACACTCGCGACCGCGCGCAGGTCCTCGATCCGCCCGTTGGTGCACGATCCCACGAAGACGGTGTCCACCGGGATCTCCCGCAGGGGGGTCCCCGGCTCCAGGCCCATGTAGGCCAAAGCCCGTTCGGTGTCGGCTCGCTCGGTCTCGTCGACGATGGTCTCGGGGTCGGG
>CAZNLX010000045.1:0-10740 GCA_964573925.1 uncultured Intrasporangiaceae bacterium | reverse complement strand
TCCACTCGCCGCCGGACTTGATGACGTCCTTGGCCCGGTCGGTGAGCACGAGGAAACCGTCGGGCGTCAACGTCCCGACGTCACCGGTGCGCAGCCAACCGTCGTGGAACTTCGACTCCATCTCGCGCCGCTCGGCCTCGGACTCCGAGCCGGCGGCGTAGTAGGACGCCGTGATCCATGGGCCGCGGACCTCGAGCTCACCGACGCTCTCGCCGTCCCACGGTTGCAGGTCGTCGTCCGGGCCGACGAGCCGACCCTCGACGCCGGGCAGCAGTCGGCCCTGGGCGGTCCGATAGCGCCAGTACTCGTCCGAGCCCACCTCGACCTCGGCCGGTGGGACCGCCAGCGTCCCGACCGGGGACATCTCGGTCATCCCCCAACCGTGGATGATGTCGATGGCGTGCTTCTCCTTGAACGCCCGCATGAGCGCAGGAGGTGCGGCCGACCCGCCGACCATGAGCATCGAACAGGACGACACGTCCTCCGGGTTCTTGTCGAGGTAGAGCAGCAGGTCGTTCCAGATCGTCGGCACCCCAGCCCCGCCGGTGACCTTCTCGGCCGCGATCATCCTCGCCAACGGCTCGGCCTGCAGGAATCGGTCAGGCATGACCAAGGTCGCCCCGGACAACATCGCCAGATAGGGGAAGCCCCACGCGTTGGCGTGGAACAACGGCACGACGACGAGCATGTGGTCGCCCTGACCGATCGACAGCCCGTTTTGCACGGCCATGGCGTGCAAGTAATTGGACCGGTGCGAATAGGCCACACCCTTGGGGTTCCCGGTCGTCCCGGAGGTGTAGCACATCGACGACGCGGAGTTCTCGTCGATGTCCTCCGGCCAGTCGAAGGTCGTCGGCTGCCCTGCGATGAGCGTGTCGAAATCGTGGACGCTCTCGATGTGCTCCACCGCTTCGAGGGCCGCCCACGTCTCGGCGTCCACCGGACCGTTGACGATGACGTGCCGCAGGGTCTTCAGGTGCGGAAGCAACCCGCTGAACGGCTTGGCCAGCGTGTTGTCGACAATGACCACCTTGTTGTCGGCGTGGGTGGCGACGTAGATGATCTGCGGCGGGAAGAGCCGGATGTTGAGCGCGTGCAGGACGGCACCCATCGACGGAACGGCGAGATAGGCAATGAGGTGCTCGGCGTTGTTCCACATGAACGTCGCCACCCGCTGGTCGCCGGTAATCCCCAGCCCCCGCAAGGCATGAGCCAGCTGTGCGGCCTTGGTCCCGACCTCCGCAAAAGTCGTCGTCCGGGAGCCTTCCCCGGTCCACGTGATGATCTTCGACTTCGCATGGATCACCGACCCATAACGCAGCATCGAGGAAATGAGCAGTGGCGTCGTCTGCATGGTGCTCTGCATGGACTCAGCCTGCCACTCCGCACGGTGCCTGGCGAGGGCTACGGGAGCGCGCTGGCCGAAAAGCGCCTTCTGTGGTACCCGTGGAGCGGTGGCGAAGTTCGTGACCCGGCCCTGAGTTCAGGAGGTGTCCCCGCATGACGGGTTCCCTGGGGCCGGCCGACCCCACTGACCACGAGGGACCGATCGTCCCGGCTGACGTCCTCGCCGCCGCCGCCACGACCATCGAAGACCGCGAGGGGGAGCGATGGCCGAGTCCGCCGCCGGACGCCTCGCCGATGGTCCGTCGCTGCCATGAACTACGCCGTATGCCGCTGCGCCAGCTCTCGGTCGAGGACCTGCGCGTGTTGATTTCCCAGAATGTCGGTCTCGCCACGACCCTTCCGATGGCCCTAGGGATGCTGCGCGACCGGCCTTTGCTGGAGGGTGACCTCTATCCGGGCGATCTGCTGGTCGCCGTCTTGCGGCGGCCGACCGACGATTGGCGCGGGAACCGCACGCTGGCGGACTTGCTGCGAGAGGCCCTGGCCCGGCTCGACCCACAGGACCCCGACTACCCGACCGGGAGCGACCTGCCCGATCTCGTCGCGCGCGCCACCGCGGCGCTGGCGTGATCCCTTGGTGGCCTTGCGCTCGCCGCAGACCTCGGCGACCGGCACCTCCCTTAGGTCGGACGTGACCCTCCCTTAGGGGCAGACGGCCGGAGGGCCTTTCGGACGTCGATTAGCCTTCAACTATGTCGTCCTTCGCGAATGACTCGGGCATTTTCGACACCGTCACCGGGCTCCCGGTGCATCCCCTCGTCGTCCACGTCGCCGTCATCATCCTGCCCTTGTCGGCGCTGGCCTTCATCGGCCTCGTCGCCATCCGCCGGTTGCGTCGGGGCTTCGGATGGCTCACCGTTCTCGGACTTCTCGTCGGTGCCGGGGCATCCTTCGTGGCGAAGGAGTCCGGTGAGGCGCTGGCCAAACGGGTCGGCACCCCGGTGCAGCACGCCAACTACGGATCGATCCTGCCAGCCGTCGCGGTGGCATTGGCGATCCTTGCCTTCGTGTGGATGATCGTGCAGCGCACGTCCGCGCGGGCCGGTTCACGCACGGCCGCCGGCCTGCCGGCAGCGACCGATGCCGGCGGTCGACGGTCCGGGGACAGCAGCGCGGCCAAGCTCTTCGGCGGGCTCGGCGTGCTCGTCGCCCTCGCCGTGCTGGGCCTGACCGTCCTCGTCGGACACAGCGGAGCCGAAGCCGTCTGGAAGGCGAAGATCGAGGCGACGAACGAGACCGCCCCCGCCACCCCCGCGAACCCCGCGGCGCCCACCACCTCGCCCCCTGCGTCGCCCACGACCTCGGCGTCCACCTCGTCCACATCCTCGTCGACCACGTCGACATCTGCGCCCGCGGCGGGGGCGGCGGCATACTCGATGGCGCAGCTGCAGCAGCATGCGTCGGCGTCCTCCTGCTGGACCGTGGTCAGCGGCGGCGTCTACGACCTGACGACCTGGATCTCTCGACACAAGGGCGGCGCCTCGGTCATCACCCGGCTCTGCGGGGCGGACGGGACCGCGTCCTTCGTCGCCGAGCACGGCACGGCGGGGGAGGCCGTCGAACAGCTCAAGGAGTTCAAGATCGGCACGCTCGCCTGACCCCGATGAGTTCGGTCCCGAACGCCGTGGGCCCGTCGGCGTGCGTGAGGGGAGGCACATCCCCGCACCGTTGCCGCGGGTGCGGCGCGGGACGATCCTGAGGGGGCGGCATACCGGCCTGCGGTCGTGAGCACCGCGCGCCGCCGGAGCCCGCGAGTATGCCGCGTGCTCGCCGCCCGACGGAAGGACCCCTCATGGCCCGGGTGACCACCCCGCCCTACCGCTCCCCGTGGATGACGACGGATCTGGACGATCTGTCGGCCTTGGCCCGAGAGTTCTTCGCCCGGGAGGTGACCCCGCACGCCGAGCGGTTCGCCCGCCAGCACCAGGTCGACAAAGAGACCTGGCTGGCGGCCGGTCGCGCGGGGCTGCTGGGGCTGAGCCTGCCGGAGGAGTACGGCGGCGGGGGCGGCACCTTCGCGCACGAGGCGGTGGTCCTGCTCGAGCAGGGCTGGGCCGGCGACGACGCGCTCGGCCTGCACATCCACAGCGGGATCGTGCCGCACTACATCGCCGAGTTCGGCACCGACGACCAGAAAGCCCGCTGGCTGCCCAAGCTCGCCTCGGGCGAGTGGGTCGGGGCGATCGCGATGACCGAGCCGGGCACCGGGTCGGACCTGCAGGCGGTGCGCACGACGGCCCGCCGCGACGGCGACGACTACGTCATCAACGGGTCCAAGACGTTCATCACCAACGCCTCGCACGCCAGTCTCGTCATCATCGTCGCGCGCACCGGCGAACCCGGCTCGGGCGCCAAGGGCCTGTCGCTCATCGTCGCCGAGGTCGACGACCTGCCCGGCTTCACCCGGGGCCGGGTCCTGGAGAAGATCGGCCAACACGGCCAGGACACCCGGGAGCTCGCCTTCTCGGACATGCGTGTCCCGGTCGCCCATCGGCTCGGCGAGGAGGGCCAGGGCTTCTACCAGCTCATGGAGCAACTCCCCCAGGAGCGCCTCGTCGTCGCCACCGGGGGCGTCGCGGCGGCCGAGTATGCCGTGCGCCTCGCCGCGGCATACGCGAAGGAACGCACGGCGTTCGGGCAGAACCTGCTGGGCTTCCAGAACACCCGCTTCGTCCTCGCGGAATGCTCGACCGATGTGCTGGCGGCGCGGACCTTCCTCGACCACTGCATCACCATGCACCTGGCCGGGCAGCTCGACGCGGTGCTGGCCTCGCGGATCAAGTACTGGGCGACCGACGTCCAGTGCTCGGTCATCGACCGGTGCCTGCAGGTCTTCGGCGGCTACGGCTACATGATGGAATACCCGATCGCGCGACTGTATGCCGCGGCGCGGGTGCAGAAGATCTACGCCGGGACGAACGAGATCATGAAGGAGCTCATCTCCCGGTCGCTGTGAACCCGCCCGGGCGAAAAGGTCGGCGCGACTCAGCTGGCCACAGGGGTGGAGCCAGTCGCCGACCGGCGTAGCGGGAGCACGAGGGCGAGGCTGACGGCCGCGGACAACGCAGCCATGGCTCCCATCGTCAGACTCGGGCCGAACCAGGTCGCGACCAGGCCCCCGAGCATCGCGCCGAGGGCCTGCCCGGTCATGACGCCGTTGCCGAGCAGGCCGAACACCTGGCCGGAGACGGCGGCGTCGGTGGTGCGCACGAGCCGGTCCTGCAGCGGCAGGGCTGCGGCATACCCCATCGAGGCCACGAAGGCGAGGGCCAGGGCGATCGGCACCGGCGGCCCGAGGAGGAACCCGAGGAAGGGCAAGGCCAGGAGGAAGCGCAGCGGCACGATGAGCCGGTCGCGGGTCCTCGTCGGAGTGAACCGACCGATGACGACATCGCCGAGGAGCATGCCGGCCGCCGTGGCGGCGAACAGGTACCCCGCGACCGCCGGCCGGCGTAGGGAACGAAGGGGGCCTCGCACCCGACGACGAGCCCGTTGGGCACCCAGGCCGCCAGACACAGGGGTCTGGTGACCCGCGAACCCAGCAGTGCCCGGTTGACCTCGTGGGTGCGCCCCACGAGGCGCTTGCGGGACTGAGTCGCCGGCTGTTCGGTCAGCCGCAATCGTGCGGCCGCAGCCGCAAGGAGCGCGAGACCGGACGCGATCCCGAAGAGCACCGAGGCGGAGAACCACTGGAGCAGGGTGCCGCCGAGGGCGTATCCGACCACCTGCATGAGCCCGACCGCGATGTTGAGGGTCGCCCTCCCGAGGACGAACGAGTCGTCATCGACGATGCCGCGCAGGAGCCGGATCACCGTTCCGCCGAAGGCCGAGTTCACGGCATACGGGATGGCCAGGAGGAGGAATCGCACCGGCCATGGCAGGGCGGGCGCCATCTGAAGTGCGGCGACCACGGCGGCGACCAGGCACATCCCGGTCATGGCGGCCCGGGGACCGACGGTGTCGGAGGCGCCGAGGACGGTCACCGACCCGAACAGCGTGATGAGTGGGCCGCCGAACATCGCCAGGGCGGTGAGGAACGTCGACCCGGTCGAGTCGTAGACGATCGTGCCGAGCGCCAGGCCGGACATGGAGATCGAGGAGATGACGAGCAGCCGGTTGACGAAGAGGGCACGGAATCCAGGGAGTGCGAACAGTTCGGAGTAGGTGCGCACGGCGACGACTCTGTGACATGCTCGTCCGGGTCTGCAAATGATTCGTGTGGAGGCGAATGCTGTGGGCGACTGGATCGTCTCGGCCGACGTGCTTGCCCGAAGCCGGTTCCTTGTCTCCCCGATGCACGAAACGGTCGCCGCGATGACCGCCCTCGACCGGCAGTTCGACGCGGCGGACCGGGCGTTCGCCGCGCTGCACCGCGAGGCGTACGACGCGATGCTGGAGGCCCATCCCGTCCGTCGCGAACTGGGCCAGGCGGCATGGCGGCCCCGCACCCCGGCCCGGGCCGGCTGGATGGCGGACTTCCTCGGCCCGGCCCCCAGCGCGCCCGGGATGGACATCGAAGCCCAACTCGACGAGCTCGCGCGGGAGTGGCCCGACGACCGGATCCGCCACGAGGTGCAGGCCGTGACCGCCAGGCCGCTGCCCGACGCTCTGCGTCGTCACGGTCTCACCGAGGAACTCGTGGGGCTGCTCCGGTGGGTGTGGACCGCGACGGTCGAGGCGGACTGGCCACGACGAGAGCGTGTGCTCCACGCGGACATCGTCGCCCGGACCGCGCTGCTCGCGACCAAGGGGTGGGCCTCGGTCATCTCCACCCTCGGCCGTGGCCGTGCCTGGGTGGGCGGCGGCCGGATCACGATCAACGGCTACGACCTGCCCGACCGAGACCTCACCGGCGCGCAGAATCTGTGGTTCATCCCCGTGCATTGCGCGGGGGCCTGGGTGGGCTGGCAGCCGCCGGAACGGTATGCCCTCGTGTATCCCGTCACCGGCACCGGGCTCGCTCCTGCGTCACCTGAACCCGGCGCGCTCGGCCGGCTCCTCGGGGACAACCGCGCCCGCACCCTGGCACTGCTGGACGGCCCGCGAAGCACGACGCACCTGGTTGGTCTCACCGGACTGCCTGCGGCCTCGGTCTCCCGACACCTGCACGTCCTGCTCGAGTCCGGGCTGGTGCAACGACGGCGCTCGGGTCGAGATGTTCTCTACTGGCGCAGCGCCCTCGGCGAGGGTCTCGTCCGGGCCCACCACGCGCAGGACTCAGGCACGCGGACGTGAGTTCGGCAGGCGGGCCACCCTTGGCACCACCCAGGAGACCGGCCGAGGCAGTCCCCGGGGTAGACCTAGACTGGTATCGCCTCGGGGGTGAGGGAGGTGAGACGTGGAGTTCGGCCTGTTCGTGGGGTTCGGCGCCGCAGTCCTCGCCCTGGCCTGGTTGCTCATTGCCGCCCCCGCGGTGCGTCGCCGCCGCGATGCCGGTATGCCGCCGGTCCTGGCCCGGGCCTCCCTCCGCGAACGTCATCCCGGCCGGCTGCCGGTCCGCGTCTTCGCGCCCCTGTTGGCTCTGGCCCCGGTGGGCCTGCTCGTCGGGTGGTGGTTCCGGGGGGCCGACGGGGCCTGGGACCTGGGGTGGCGCACCACCCTGGCCTGCTGGCTGTTGACCCTGGTCTGGCTGCCGGTGACGGGTCGGTGGACGGCAGGAGCGCACGCGAGTTGGTCGCTGGGCGTGACGGTGAGTGTGATCTACCTGGTGGTCATGGCCGCCTGGACCGTGAATTCCGGCCTGCCGGTCTGGGCGATGTTCGGGGCCTGGGTGCTGTGGTCCCTCGAAGTGTGCGCCGTGCTGCTCTTCCTGGCTCACGGCTGGGAGTTGCACGATGCCCTGGGCTCGCGATTCTGGCGGCGGCGCCTGCCCGCAGTCCCAGCGGTGGCGACGGCCGCCGAGCGCTTCGTCTCGGTGCACGTGCCCAGCCACAACGAACCGCCCGAGGTGCTCCTGGAGACCTTGGAGTCCCTGCGCGGACTGGACTGGGCGGCATACGAGGTGCTCGTCATCGACAACAACACCTCCGACGACGAGCTGTGGGAGCCGGTCCGCGCCTACTGCGAGCGGCATCCCGGGATCTTCCGCTTCCATCGGTTGGTGGACTGGCCGGGATACAAGTCCGGTGCGCTCAACTACGCACTGACGCAATGTGATCCGCGCACCGAGCTGGTCGCCGTGGTCGATGCGGACTACCGCGTCGAACCGGATTGGTTGCGGGCGGTGGTGGGGGTCTTCGACGATCCGCACGTCGGTTTCGTCCAGACGCCGCAGCACTACCGGGAGTGGGAACACGCCCAATACCTGCGCAGCCTCTACTACTCCTACGACTACTTCTTCGCCGTCTCGCAGCCCTCGCGCGACGAGCGGGGTGCGGCGATCTTCGGCGGAACGATGGGCCTGGTCCGGCGGGACGCGCTGGTCGACGTGGGTGGCTGGGACGAGTGGTGCATCACCGAGGATGCCGAGTTGTCGCTGCGGCTGCTCGCGGCGGGCTGGACCGGGCACCACCTGGACCGGCCGTTCGGGGCCGGGATCATGCCGCTGACCTTTGAGGCGCTCAAGCGGCAGCGCTTCCGGTGGTGCTTCGGTGGCATGCAGATCCTGCGGCGGCACTGGCGGACCCTTATGCCGTGGCGCCGGGGGCCGATGCGGATCCGTCAACGGGTGGGCTATCTCGTCGGAGGGATCCAGTGGCTCGGCGACCTGTTGGGTCTCGTCTTCGCCCTCGTGCTGGTCGCCTCGCTCATCGACCTGGCGGGCGGCGGCGGGCATGCGGTCCGGCGGGTCGGGGGTCTGCTGCTCGCCGTGGTGCCGGCGCTGGCCGGGCTCGGCTTCGTCCGGGCGGTCGCCGGGATCCGGGCGGCGGGTGACGGGGCGCGTTGGCGGGACGCGATCGGTGCCTTCGCCATCTGGCTGTCCCTCGGGTGGGTCGTCGCGGTCGCCTCGGTTCGCGGGCTGGTGGAGCGGCAGGGTGTCTTCCTGCGCACCCCCAAGCTGCGCGAGGACGTGTCGTGGGCGGACGGCATACGCGCGAATCTCACCGAGGTGGGCTTCGCGGTCGTGGCGGTGGCCGCTTCGGTCGCCGCGCTGGTGGCCGCGCCGGGGTGGACGAGCATCGTGCTGAGCAGCCTGCTCGTCGTCCCAGTCTTCGGTTGGCTGGCGGCCCCGGTGCACAGCATCGCCGCCATGCGGACCGAGCTGCCCGGCCAACTGGTTCGACGCCGCGAACGTGAGGACCGGCTCGCCTGGCTCGGGCCGACGGCGCGATGGTCGGCCGCTCTCGTCGGTGCCGCGGCCGGGGTGCTCGCCGTCGCGTATGCCGTGGTGCAGCCCGCGTCGCCGGCCGTGCCCGGCACTTCGTCGGCGGCCGGGGTGCCGGCGCGGGTCCTCCCGACGGCCAGCCCGTCGTCCCCGGGCTCGGCGTCGACCGCGACGACCAGTCCGGGGACGCCGGTGACGACGTCCGTCCCGGGCGCGTCGGTGACCAGCCGCGCGGCGGCGACCTCCACGTCGGCCGGGTCGCCCTCGTCAACGACGGCCGTCGCGCCGCGCACCACCGTGGCGCCGAGCACCGGCCCGGGCGGAGGCGTGACGCCATCGACCACCACGCCACCCGGCCCACCCGGGCTGAGCCGCTCCCCGACGCGCACAGCACCACCGCATCCGACGGCCCCCGGCGCCCCGTAGGAGCGATCGACCATGCGGCCTCACACGAGGCTGGGCACCTTCTCTGCCTCGACGTCTGCAGCGACCGGGGCGGGGGCTCCGGATCGGCCGAAGCGCAGGTAGAGCGACGGCACGACGAAGAGGTTGAGCAGCGTCGAGGTGATCAGCCCACCGAGGATGACGATGGCCATCGGGTATTCGATCTCGTGGCCCGGCACGTCGCCCATGACGACGAGCGGGACCAGCGCGAGGGCCGTCGCGAGGGTCGTCATGAGGATCGGGGCCAACCGCTCGCGGGCCGCTCGCAGGACGAGCGCGGGACCGAAGGTCACGCCCTCGACCTGCTCGAGGTGCTGGCAGTGGCTGATCATGAGGATGCCGTTGCGGGCGGCGATGCCCAGGACGGTGAACATCCCGACGAACGAACCGATCGTCATCGTCCCGCTGGTCATCCACGCGGCGAGCACGCCACCGACGAGGGCCATCGGCAAGGTGAGCAGGCTGAGGAAGGCCAGCTTCCACCGGCGGAAGGAGCCGTAGAGCAGGCCGAGGATGGCCAGCACCGCGACGATGGAGAGCAGCTGCAGCCGCTGCGCCGCGGCATTGCGCTCCTCGTCCTCGCCGATGACTTCGTAGCGGTAGCCGGTGGGCATGGTGACCGTGGCGGCGGCCTTTCGGACGTCATCGGCCACGTCGGCCAGCGCACGGCCCTGGACGTTGGCACCCACATCGAGACGGCGGGAGCCGTCGATCCGGCGGATCATGCTCGGCGTCGACTTCATCTCCACCGTGGCGATGTCGGCGAGCTTCACGGTGCCGCCTGACGGCGTGTCGATGAGCAGGTTGCGCACATCGTCGGGCGTCCGGCGGGACTCCGGGACGCTCCACACCATGACGTCATAGGCCTTGCCCACCCGGTAGACGTCGGACAACTCGACGGCCGCGAGGTAGACCGCGGCCTGGCGGCGCACGTCACCCGGCTTGAGGCCGACGGCCTGGGCCTTGTCGAGGTCGACCTGGACGATGAGGTGCGGGATCCGGGTCTGCAGGTCGGTGTGCGGGTCCTTCACCCCGGGGATCTTCGCGATGGCCTTCTCGATCTCGTGGGCCTTGGCCTCGATGACATCGAGATCGTCGCCGTAGACCCGGACGACCACGGCCTCGCCGGCACCGGTGAGCACCTCGCGGATGCGCTCCTTGAGGTAGGTCTGGACGTCGCGTCGCAGGCCCGGGTAGCCGTCAACGACGGCCTGGACCCGGTCGAGGGTCGCCTCGTAGTCCTGCTGCGGGTCAATGCTGATCCAGTTCTCGACGAAGTAGATCCCGTAGACCTCGTCACCCATCGCGGCCTGCCCGACGTGCGCGCCGAAGTTGCGCACACCCGGCACGGCCCGCAACTCTCGGCTGGCGGCCCGGGTGACCTCCATCGTCTCTTCGTGGGAGGCGCTGGGTTCGAGGACCCAGTGCATGAGGAAGTCGCGCTCGCGGAAGGTCGGCAGCAGGTCCTGTCCCAGCCGGGGGACCACCGCGATGCCGGCAGCGAAGAGGGCGGCGACGACGAGGTATGCCGCGAGCGGCCGCCGCACGACCGGCTTGAGCATCGACGTGTAACCGGCCTGGGTCCAGCGCACCAACGGGGGTGGCTTGGGGTCGAGGCGGGCCTT
>CAZNLX010000044.1:0-10747 GCA_964573925.1 uncultured Intrasporangiaceae bacterium | reverse complement strand
GTCGTGATGACCGGAGCCGTCGTCGTCGTGACCGGCGCCGTCGTGGTCGTGACCGGGGCGGTGGTCGTGATGACCGGAGCCGTCGTGGTCGTGACCGGGGCGGTGGTCGTGGTGACCGGAGCCGGGTTCGTCGGGGCCGCCGGGTTCTTGGCGAGCAGACGGATCATGACCGCTTCCATCTGCTTGGCCTGGCCGGTGGTCCCGGCGGTGGCCCCATTGGTGACCCAACCCTGCCAGCCGACGTTGCGGACGTGGGCCCGGTAGGAGACGTCGTACTTGGTCGCGAGTTCACCGGTGAGGCGGACCTGGAATGCCTCCATGGCCCGGCCCTGGCCGGTGGTGCCGACCGGGGAGCCCTTGTAGCCCATCCAGCCGATGCCCGCGACGTGGGCGTTGATCTCGATGCCGCCGGGGACCGCACCGTTGGTGAGCGTCCAACTGAGCGCCTCGAGCTGGAGGTTCTGGTTGACCGTGCCACCGATCTGGCCGTTGTTCACGGCGGGCCGCCAGCCGAGCGACTGCACGTGGCCGGAGTAGCGCAACAGCGGGATGTCTCCATAGGCCCTGAGCAGGAAGGCGACTCGCTGGCCGACCCAGGCACTGAGGTAGCCCACCTCACCGTCGTAGGTCGAGGAGTAGGCGCGACCCTCGCCGGCGACGAGGTGCGTCGGGGTGCCGAGGACCTTCCACCGGACGAAGTTGTTCGCGGCCGAGGCAGCGATCGTCGCCTTGTACTGGGCGATCTTCGAGGTGAGCTGGGCCGCGGCATACCCGGCCCCGCCGGTCTGCCACATCGCGTTCACCGCGGCGACGAACTGCGGGTTGCGGAAGAGCTGGCGGTACCAGCCGTTGCCGCGGTAGCGCAGCCAGTCGGCGTTCTTGGTGTACTCGGCGTTGGTGAAGGCACCGAGGGATTCGGTGTGGTCGTAGGTACCGAGCGAGCTGTCGTAGTCCCAGACCGGACCGGCGTAGAGCTTGCTCGTCAGGCCGTTCTTGTAGAAGTAGATGCTCGATGCGACGATCTCGGGGTTCTCGGTCAATTCGTTGACGAAGTAGAACTTCGCGAACGAGTCGATGTCGATGATCGCGCTGATCGCCGCCCAATCGGGACTGGCCGCGGCGAGTAGCCCGTCGAGCTTGTTGAGGGTGGCCTGCATATCGGCCCACCCGGCAGCGCTGTCGGCGGGCAGGGGCGTCGGGAGGTCCGGCACGCCGGACTTGGCGTCCTTGAGGGTGAAGGTCGTCTTCGACGTCGTCGAGATGAACTTGTAGTCCTCGGCGTAGCCGTAGTTGTTGTCCAGCTCGGACAGGACGGCCTTCGGGTCGGTCAGGTCGACGCGGTTGGTCTTGACCTCGACCTTCTCGGCCACGAGGTAGTTGCCGAGGTACTCGCCGTTGACGACGAGGTCGACCCAGCGGCTCTCCGACGCGAACGGCGACCCGATCGCCAGCGCGTAGTCGAAGGCGAGCTTGTTGCGCATGAGCGAGCCGTCGGCGTCGTTCGCCAGCAGCACCCAAGCCTTGCCCTTGGGCATGCCCAGGATCGAGGTCGAGTTCGCGAACTTGATCTGGTAGGGCTTCTTGGGCAGGTTCCAGGTGTAGTTGCCGCGGCCCTTCATCTCGGCGGCCGAGGCCACGAGGTTGTAGGTCCCGGACCCGTCCTCGATGCCCACCATCGACTGGACCACGTTGTCCTTGTTGCTGTGGATGTAGCTCAAGGTGTTGTGGCTGGCGATGGGGTCGGTCAGGGTGATCCGCATCGTCGGCAGGTTCGCCGTGATCGGCGCCGCCTCCGCGGGCTTGACGGCCACGAAGAAGGACAGCAGGGAGAGCAACAGGGCCCACGCGCCAACCGCGGGGACGAGGCGTCGGGGAAGTGGTCTGGAGATCATTCGGGCCATCGGTTTTCCTCGGTCGGAGTCCTGGGCGTGGGCACCGGGGGAGGTGTCAGCGCCGTTGCAGACGAGGAAGTGCCCCCTATGAGCCCAGCACACCATAGCGGTGATGTGCACCCGGCCACTAGGACCTTCCCGATAACGGAACGCAACACCCCGACCGCTGGCTGGCAACTGTGGCAAGGACGGGACGTGACGGATCCGCCGACGTTGGGCAAGCGTTATCGCTGCATCGTTGCCGGTGAACGGGATTCGTGAGGACGGTCGGCGGTCGCGAACACCGGGTTGGCGCATTCCTCGGTCGGTGACGGGTGTTTCCTGTGTGACGCGAGTGACTGTGACGAATATCACAGGGGCACTCTGGAGTGGAGTGAGTCGTCGCGCCAAGTCATCTGGTGCTATGCGCACCCGCCCCCGGGCCCCCGAGATCAGCGCAGCACGCCAACCTGCCCCCAGGCCTCGGCCACCCGTTCGGCCTCGGTGCTGTCGGCCCCGAAGCGCTTCGCTGCGGCAGCCACGGTGAGCCGTGCGAATCCGAGGAAGTCCACGTCCCTGGGGACGCCCTTGCCGGTGATGGTGTCGAACCAGATCTGACCGGCTCGTTCCCAGGGTTTCCCTCCGAGGGCGATCGCGGCCAGGTGGAAGGCCCGGTTGGGGATGCCTGAGTTGGTGTGCACCCCTCCGTTGTCGTGATCGGCGTCGTGGGGGAGTTCGACGTAGTCGTCCATGTGCCCTGGTTGCGGATCCCGGCCCAGAACCCGGTCGTCGTATGCCGTGCCCGGGGCCTTCATCGAGCGCAAGGCCACCCCGGAGACCTTGTCGGTGAACAGTCCCTCGCCGATGAGCCAGTCGGAGGTCTCGGCCGTCTCGCTGTGGTGCATTTGTTTGACGAGAATCCCGAAGACATCGGACACCGACTCGTTGAGCGCCCCCGACTGGGCGACGTAGGTCAGTCCAGCCGTGTATTGGGTGAGACCGTGGGCCAACTCGTGCCCGATCACGTCGATGCATGAGGTGAAGCTGTCGAAGTACACCCCGTCCCCGTCGCCGAAGACCATCTGGCTGCCGTCCCAGAAGGCGTTGTCATAACCGCGGTCGAAATGGACGGTCGCCACCAGCGGCATCCCCTTTCCGTCCAACGAGTCGCGATGGTACGCCGACCACAGCAGTCGCCAGGTCGCCCCCAGGCCCTCGTAGGCCTCGTTGACGACGACGTCCTCGCTGGCCTGTGCTCCCTCGGCGCGGACCAGCCGGCCCGGCAGTGCGGTTGCGTGTTCCGCGTCGTGCACGGCCCGCTTCGGTGCGGCAGGCAGGGTGGCGGTCACGGTGACCCGTTTGCCGGCGTCGAGGGCCCTGACCCTGCGCACCAGGTCCGGCGGGACCAGGCCGCGCGGACGGCGTTGGCTCCGCTCGGCGGCGACGACCCGCCGTTCCCGCCAGGGCAGGTCGTGAGCCATGGTCCGTTGGGCAACCTCGGCGACCCTCGGGTCGTCGTCCAGGGCCAGACGGCGCAGGAGGTAGGGCGGCAGGATCGAGCAACCGGACGGCATACCGGACATCCTGCCGCGTCCCACCGACAGGGTCACCGCCGACGCGGTCTGGCCAGGACGATCAGGCCTTCGGCTTGCCCCGGACCGAGATGTCGACTCCGGAGACGGTCGCGCCGCTCTCGACGATCACCGAGGTGGCCGTCGTGGCCGTCGCGGCCGCGGCATACCAGGTGACCTGGCCGTTCTTCTGGGAGACCGACACGAGGTAGGTCCCCGGGACCAGCCCGGTGAAGGAGTAGCGGCCACCGCCGGCGACGCATACCGGCGAGCCCATCGCGGTCGGCCCGTCGGCCCGCCAGAGCTGGACGCAGGCACGTTCCTTGGTGCCACCCACGCCCACGACCTGTCCGGCGATGCTGCCGGGACGGTCGAGGCCGGCGTCGGCCACCGCCCAGGGTGCGGAGCTGCTGATCACCACGGGTGTGGCGCTCGCGGCATCGGCCGCGTTGTCGAAGTGCTCGGGCAGGTAGATCCCTCGATCGGCAGACCGGTCCGGGCGTCGGTGATCACGCCCGTGGCGGCCACGGGCGGAGCCGGGCGCAGACTGGCGTTCGTTCCTCCGACCGGTGTCGAGCCGTTGATCACGGTCGCGTCGGCGGGGTCGGTGACGTTGTCGAACCACTCGGGAACGTAGGCGCCCTGGTCAGGACCGACGAAGCGCACCTGATAGTCGCCCGGCTGCAAGCCGGGCAGGAGGTACTCGCCGTTCGCTCCGGTGAGGATTGCCGCAGTGGGGAATTCGGCTCCGTTGAGATAGGCCTCGACAACGGCCCCCACGAGCGGGTCGCCCCTCTCCGAGGTGACCGTCCCGGCGATGGACTGCAGCACGACGACGGACTCCGGTTGGAGGTTGATGTCGGCGGTGAGGCTGTCGCCGATGCCGATGGACAGGACCTGCGCCTCCGTGAAGGAGGCCGCGTCGCGATACCACTCGGCGACGTAGCCCACGGCGCCGGCGCTCAGCAGGTAGTCACCGACGGGAATGCCCTGGATGGTGAACCGACCGTCCAGACCGGAGGTGGCGCCGAACGAGGTGAAGCCCGGCATCCCCGGGGGGGCCCCGGGAAGGTTGACCGGGGGCGTGTAGAGACGCACCCAGGCGTTGGGGATCGGCGCGCCGGTGTTCTGATCACTCAGGACCCCGGAGACCGAAGCGTCCCGTACGACGCTCTCGTCGACCGTCGTGGCAGCCCCGAAGGTCACCTCGACCGGGGTGGCCTCGGCGTATGCCGCCTGGTCGTGGTACCACTCCGCGGCGTAGCCGCTGTCCGGAGTGATCTGCACCTGATAGGTGCCGGTGGGCAGGCCGACGACCCGATAGCTCCCGTCGGGGGCGGTGGTGGCCGACGCGACCCAGTTGTACTCACCGCCGGACACGACGCTGACGTTGGCCCAGACGCCCGCACCGGTGTCGGCCGCGGTGATTCGGCCGCTGATCACGCCGCCCAGGACCACCTGGTAGTCGGTTCCCGACAGGTCGCTGCCTGCGACGACGGACAGTTCGGTGGCGCCGTCGGTCGTCAAGGTGCCGCCGAGATACTGCCGCGGGAAGGGCTGCGGGTAGTTCCACGACTCGACCCGCAGGTAGTAGGTGCCCGCCGGCGCTCCCGAGGTGCGGTAGTGGCCGGAGGCGTCCGAGCAGTGCGCCCAGCCCGAATCCATGCCGGACGTGGTGACCAGCGTGACGCAGGCGTCGGCCAGGGGGTTTCCGTCGGGGTCACGCAGCGTGCCGGACACGGTGCCGCCCGCGGTGAGCTGGCCGTCGATAGCGGGGGTGACCTGGCCGCCGATGACCTCGACCGGGCTCCCGGGCTCGGGCCCGTAGAACGCGGCCAGATAAGGGCCGGTGGGATCGCGGAACTGCACCGTCACGCTGCTCGGGGTGAACAACTGGCTGACGTAGTGGCCGGTGGTGTCGGTCGTGGCCACCGGGGCGGTGTAGGAACCCTCGCCGGAGGCGACGGTGGCCCAGACCTCGATGCCGGCCAGGGGGTTGCCCGAGGTGTCGGTCACGGTGCCGGAGAAGCTGCCGCCGGACTCCAGGTCGGCGTCGATCCCGGCACGGGTCTCACCGGGGCCGAGCTCGATGGGCTGCCACTCCCAGAGGTCGTGCCGGTTGTTCCAGGCCTCGGCCAGATACCAGGTTCCCGACGGTGAGTCCCGTCGCGGCGTCCGTAATCGTCCCCGAGATCGCCGAGGTCCCTGCCGTCACGACGGTCGAGCCAGCAGCCAGGTCGATTGGCGCCGCGCTGGCGCTGCTCGCTCCAGCGCTGCTCGCTCCGGACGCGACGAACAATCCTCCCGCCAACACCGTCGCGACGACGCGAAGCAGTCGGCGGGGCCGGTGTGCGGACGAATGGCGGGCGAGTGTGGGCATCGGCGAAACCCCCCTGAACACGGAATTCTGATCCGAACCGGACGGGCCCAGCCTAGGGCGCGCCATTGATCGCGGAAAGGGGTCATCGGTTCATCGCGGATCTCACGATTTGGGAGCCGGGCCGACCCAGGTTGGACGGGAGGGGAGCGGGCGGCATACCCTGTGCCCGTGGCACGTGGGCTCCTCCTTCCCTGCCGCGACGAGGCCTGATCTGACGGCCCCCCTCGTCGCGGAGACTGCCGTGCGCGGCCGCACCCCACGCAGACCCGACGAGGAAGCCCCACCATGCGCCACCCCCAGACCGCTTCGCCGATGCCGTTCGCGAAGTACGTCCCCTTCCACGAGCAGATCCCGGTCGACCTGCCCGACCGAACCTGGCCGACCAACCGGCTGACCAAGGCGCCCCGCTGGGCCGCCGTCGACCTGCGCGACGGCAACCAGGCGCTCATCGACCCGATGAACTCCGAGCGCAAGAAGCGGATGTTCGACCTACTCGTGCGGATGGGCTACAAGGACATCGAGGTCGGTTTCCCCAGCGCCAGCGACACCGACTTCAACTTCTGCCGGGAGCTCATCGACGGCGGGCACATCCCCGACGACGTGACGATCCAGGTGCTGACCCAGTGCCGGGACCACCTCATCGAGCGGACCTTCGACGCGATCCGGGGGGCCAAGCAGGCCATCGTCCACTTCTACAACTCGACCTCGACCCTGCAGCGGCGGGTCGTCTTCGGTTTGGACCAGGACGGGATCATCGACATCGCCGTTCAGGGTGCCCGGCTCATCAAGAAGCTCGAGGAGACGATTCCGGACACCGAGATCTTCTATGAATACTCGCCCGAATCGTTTACCGGCACCGAGCTCGACTTTGCGATGCGGATCTGCAATGCCGTCATCGAGGTCATCGACCCGACCCCGGACCACAAGATGATCGTCAACCTCCCGGCGACCGTCGAGATGATCACCCCGAATGTCTACGCCGACTCGATCGAATGGATGATCCGCCAGCTCGACCGTCGCGACAGCCTCATCGTCAGTCTGCACCCGCACAACGACCGCGGGACGGCCGTGGCCGCCGCCGAACTCGGGCTGCTGGCCGGTGCGGACCGGATCGAGGGGTGCCTGTTCGGCAACGGCGAGCGCACCGGCAACGTCGACCTCGTGACGATGGGCATGAACCTGTTCACCCAGGGGGTCGACCCCGAGATCGACTTCTCCAATATCGACGAGATCCGCCGGACCGTCGAGCACTGCAACCAGATCTCGGTCCACGAACGCCACCCCTACGGCGGCGACCTCGTCTTCACGGCCTTCTCCGGCTCCCACCAGGACGCCATCAAGAAGGGCTTCGAATGGTTGGAGAAGGACGCGAAGGCGGCCGGCACCGACGTCAACGGCGTGCCCTGGGCGGTGCCCTACCTGCCGGTCGACCCGCACGACCTCGGGCGGTCCTACGAGGCGGTCGTCCGGGTCAACAGCCAGTCGGGCAAGGGCGGGGTCGCCTACATCATGAAGACCGAGCGGGGCATGGACCTGCCGCGACGGTTGCAGATCGAGTTTTCCGCGGTCGTCCAGCGCGACGTCGACCAGGACGGCGGCGAGGTCACGCCGGCCGAGCTGTGGGCCAAGTTCGAGGACGAGTACCTGCCCACCCCGGGCAACCCGTGGGGCCGGTTCCGCCTGGCCAACGCCAAGGTCGAGTCGGTCGAGGACGGCGACACGACCTTGCGGGTCGGGCTACGTGACCGGTCGGCGTCCGATTCCGAGGTCACCTGGCTCGAGGGCCACGGCAACGGCCCCATCGCGGCCTTCTGTGCGGTGCTGGAACAGGTCGGCGTCGACGTGCGGGTCCTCGACTACGCCGAGCACGCGCTGAGCTCCGGCGGCGACGCCAAGGCCTCGGCCTATGTCGAGTGCGCGGTCGGCGAGCGGGTCCTCTGGGGGGTCGGCATCGACTCCTCGATCGTCACCGCCTCGCTCAAGGCCATCGTCTCCGCTGTCAACCGAGCCCTGCGCGAGGTCCCGGCCGCCGTCTGACCCGGCCACGCTGCGCCGGTATGCCGCCCACTCACCTGAGCGGGCGGCATACCCGTGGGTGGGGTCAGGCGACCCCGCGGGGCCGGAATTGCACCGAGATCCGCGGCCCCACGCGCTTGGCGGTCTTGGGGATGGCGTGCTCCCAGGTGCGTTGGCACGACCCGCCCATCACCGCGAGGTCCCCGTGCCCGAGCGGGATCCGGTATGCCGTCCGCCCACCTCCTCGGGGGCGCAGGCACAGCGGGCGGGCGGCACCGAAGGAGAGGATCGCCACCATCGTGTCGGTCGTCGCACCGCGTCCGATGGTGTCGCCGTGCCAGGCGACGCTGTCCCGGCCGTCGCGGTAGAGGCACATCCCGGCACTGGTGAAATCCTCGCCGAGTTCGTCGCGGTAGTGCGCCGACAACCGGTCGCGCGCCTCGTCGAGCAGGGGGAGCGGCAGGGGTTGGCCCGAGCGATAGAAGCAGGTGAGCCGTGGGACCTCGACGACCGCGTCGTACATCTGGCGGCGCTCGGCCTGCCAGGGCACGGCGGCCCGGACCAGGTCGAAGGCGGCGTCGGCCCCACAGAGCCACCCCGGCCGGACGTCGACCCAGGCACCGAGACCGAGCTCGATCCGCCGGACCGTGCCGGCGAGCTCGCCGAACGACGGCTCGTTGTCGACGTCGAGCAGTGAGGCCTGGATCGTCAACGTCATATCTAGAGCGTAACGCATAATTCGAACAGATGTGCTAATGCGGTCCCGCCCGGCGTGCGATGCTCGCGCCTGCCCGGCCCCGTCACCGCGGGCTGCGAGGATGCCGGTATGCCGCTCTACCGTGACGAGGCGGTCGTCCTGCGCACCCATTCCCTGGGCGAGGCCGACCGGATCATCACGGCGCTCACCCGCACCCGCGGCAAGATCCGCACCGTCGCCAAGGGGGTTCGGCGCACCACGTCCCGCTTCGGGGCGCGTCTGGAACCGTTCATGGTCGTCGACCTGCAGTGCTACGAGGGGCGCAACCTCGACACCGTCACCCAGGCGGAGACCCTCGCTCCACACGGCGACGCGATCTGCCGGGACTACACGGCATACACCGCGGCGACGGCGGTCGTCGAGACCTGCGACCGGCTGACCGAGGAAGGGGAGCCGGCCACCCAGCACTACCTGCTCGTCGCCGGAGCGATGGCCGCTCTCGCCACGGGGGAGCACGACCCGGGCCTGATCCTCGACGCCTATCTGCTGCGCTCACTGGCCATCGCCGGGTGGGCTCCGAGCTTCCACGACTGCGCCAAGTGCGGGGCTCCCGGTCCGCATCGCGCCTTCAACGTCGCGGCGGGCGGTTGCGTCTGTCCGGTATGCCGTCCCCCCGGCTCTGCCTCGCCCGACCCGGACACGCTGCGGCTGCTCTCGGCCCTGCTCACCGGTGACTGGGCGGTGGCGGACGGCTCGGACGTCGTGCGCCGCCGCGAGGGGAGTGGGTTGGTCGCGGCCTTCCTGCAGTGGCACCTCGAACGCGGGGTGCGCTCGTTGCGCCACGTCGAGCGCCCCGATCCTCATCGCTGAGTCCATCGTCCGCGTCCCTGTCGCGAGTCCATCGTCGGTGTCCCCATCGTCAGCCCATCGTCCGCGTCCCTCGCTGAGTGAGCAGTTTGTGTCGCAATACGGGGCCCCATGACGACACCAATCGCTCGGTCGCGTCGGCCTCGAGGCCCTAGCCCAGCAGCGTCCGGAGGTGATCGAGCAGTTCCTCTCGGGCGGGCCCCTGAAAGAGCTCGCGGGAGGTGAGTTCGATGACTGTCCAGCCGTTCTGTTCGGCCAATCGACGGCGGGCGACGTCCGATTGCCAACGCTGCCGGTCGGTGCGATGGATGTCCCCCTGGTATTCCGCGAGGACCCGACGTGCTCGCCAGAGGAAGTCGGCCCGCAGGATCCACTGTCCGTTGAGGTCGTGGACGTCGGCGTTGAGTTCGGGTTCGGGTAGGCCGCCGCGGACGAACATCAGCCGAGCGAGGGTCTCCATCCGTGAGGCGCTGCCAGGGCGCACGAGGCGCAGCGCCGCCCGCAGCGATCGGACACCGCGCATCGTCTCGCGGTGGTGGACGACCTGCGCCAACTGCTCGAGCCGCAGACCCTGACCAAGCAACCAGTCGCCGAGGACAACGAGTTCATCGGGTGGGACGGACCCGGCGAGGTCGGCCCAGGTGTCGACCGGCCCGACCACCGGCAGCCCACCGACCTCGACGACCGAGCGGCGCTCCACGCCTCGATGGCCCACGACCCCCGACCGCCGGGCCTGTCCACGCGTGGTCGTGGTCATGACGTGGACCTCGGTCGGCTGGTCGACCCGGCGCGGGAGCGGCATACCGAGCAGTGCTGCGGCTGTGAGGTGCGAGAAGGCGAACGGCCGGCTCAGGACGAGGGCCTGCGCCCGGGCGTGATCGGCAACCGTCCGAGGGCTGGTCAGCGTGCGGACCCCGCGAGTCGGGACGATGAGACCGCGATGCCGCAGGCGCCCTCGGCCGACGCCCAACTCCACAGCCCGGGCGATGCCGAACGGGCCCGCGAGCAAAGGCTCGGGGAGCGGTGTTGGGGGACGGGCCACGGGACGATCGTCGCTGCTCGGGCCGATCCGGGTCAGAAGTTATCCACAGCCCGTGGCGGGGTGGGTCGACGCAGCCCCTCGGGCCCGCCTGGCCCATGCGGCGCGGATGGCCAGGCCGCCGTTCGCGACTGAGCACGATGGGTCGTCATCCGGGCCAGATTCGAACACAAACTGCTCACTCGCGAGTTGGGGGGAGGGAGCGGGCCAGGGGTAGGGGCGCAGCCAGCGGAACTGGCTTGGCCCTAGTGTCGAGGACGTGACGGCATACGAGGTGCCCTTCGCGCATCCCACGGGCGCCCGGCC
>CAZNLX010000043.1:0-11198 GCA_964573925.1 uncultured Intrasporangiaceae bacterium | reverse complement strand
ATCGCCAACTGACCGCAGCGGCCCCGACCGACACCGTTGCGCTCGTCGTGACGGTCAAGGCGCCAGCGGAGCGCGCCGACGAGGTCCGTTCTGCGCTGCTCGGCGCCGCACCGCGAGCCCGCACGATTGCGCACGTCTCAGGCGTCGCCGACCAGGTCGACCAGTCCACCGATCGAACCGTCTCCGTCCTGCCGATCGGGGTCGCCCTCGAGGCCTCCGACGAACGGCTCCCCGGGGTCGTCGACACCATTCGCGCCGAGGTGCGCACCCCGGTCGCCCAGGTGCTTCGCGGCATACCCGACGTCGAAGTGCTCGTCGGTGGTGAGGCGGCCGCGACCGATCTGGCGCAGTGGATGGACAGTCGGTTGCCGTGGGTCGTCGGCTTCGTCCTCGTGCTCACCCTGCTGGTCATGCTCATGTCGTTCGGCTCGCCGTGGCTCGCAGTGGCGACCGTCGGACTCAACCTGCTCTCGGTCGGCGCCGCCTACGGCGTGATGACCGCGGTCTTCCAGGGCACCTGGGCCGAGCGCCTGCTCGACTTCACATCGAACGGCTCGATCGCCTCGTGGCTGCCGATGCTCATGTTCGTCGTGCTCTTCGGCCTGTCGATGGACTACCACGTCTTCGTCACGAGTCGCATCCGGGAGGCCCGCGACGGCGGCCTGGATCCGCGCGCGGCGGTGCGCCTCGGGGTGGCCCGTTCGGCCGGAGTCGTCACGAGTGCGGCCGCGGTCATGGTCGGGGTGTTCGCCGTCTTCGGGACGCTGTCGATGCTCGAACTCAAGCAGTTGGGCGTCGGGCTGGCGGTAGCCGTCTTCCTCGATGCGACGCTCGTGCGGGGCGTCCTGTTGCCGGCCACGCTCGCGCTGCTCGGCGACCGAGCCCACACAGGTCCCACCTGGCTGCCGAGGATCCATCACTGAGGGTCCATCACTGAGGTGCGTGCGCGGCGGGTATGCCGCCAAGGCCTGGGATGATGGACGCCGCCATGACAGCCACGCCCATCCCGCCCATCACCCGGTCCCCGCTGCGGATCGGACAACACACCCTCGGGTCCCGGGTGGTGCTGGCTCCCATGGCGGGCATCACCAACCGGGCCTTCCGGCGGCTCTGCCGCGAGTACGCCCCGCACGCCCTCTACGTCTCGGAGATGATCACCTCACGGGCCCTCGTGGAGCGCAACGCCGAGACGATGCGGCTCATCGAGCACGACCCCGACGAGACGCCCAGGTCGGTGCAGCTCTACTCCGTCGACCCGGTCACCGCCCGGGCGGCCGCCCGCATCCTCGTGCAGGAGGATCGCGCGGACCATATCGACCTCAACTTCGGCTGCCCGGTCCCCAAGGTGACCCGCAAGGGGGGCGGTTCGGCGCTGCCGTGGAAGCGGGAGCTGTTCCGCTCTATCGTCGCGGCAGTCGTCGCCGAGGGCGCCCGGCGAGACGTCCCGGTGACCGTCAAGATGCGGATGGGCATCGACGACGAGCACCTCACCTTCCTCGACGCGGGCCGAGCCGCCGAGCAGGAGGGCGCCGCCGCGGTCGCCCTGCACGCCCGCACCGCTGCCCAGCACTACTCCGGGTATGCCGTGTGGCCGGCGATCGCCGCGCTCAAGGAGGCGGTCACCACGATCCCGGTCCTCGGCAACGGCGACATCTGGTCGGCCGACGACGCGCTGCGGATGGTCGAGCAGACCGGCTGCGACGGCGTCGTCGTGGGCCGCGGGTGTCTCGGTCGGCCCTGGCTGTTCGCCGACCTGGCCGCAGCCTTCGACGGATCGACGGTGCGGACGGCTCCGAGGCTGGGGGAGGTGGCTGCGACGATGCACCGCCACGCGGCATACCTCGTCGAGTTCTACGCCGACGAGAGCCGCGGCTGCCGGGACATCCGCAAGCACATCGCCTGGTATCTCAAGGGCTTCCCCGCCGGCGGCGACCTGCGCAGTCGCCTGGCCCGCGTCGATAGCCTGGCCACCCTCGACCGGCTGCTGGCCGAACTCGATACCGACGCCCCCTGGCCCGGCGCCGACGCCGAGGGCCAGCGGGGGCGGGCCGGGACGCCCAAACGGGTTGCCCTGCCCGACGGCTGGCTGGACTCCCCGGACCTCTCGCCCGAACAGCGGGCGATGATCGTCCAGGCCGAGCTCGACGTATCGGGAGGCTGAGCAATGACCGAACCACTCGACCGCGAGGCGGTCTTCTTCGAGTCGGCCGCCGAGTTCCGGGCCTGGCTCGAAGCCAACCACGAGAGCGCCACGCACCTGTGGATGGGGCTGCGCAAGAAGCACGTCGTGCCCCGCGGACTGACCTGGGCCGAGGCGGTCCCGGAGGCGTTGTGCTTCGGCTGGATCGATTCGGTCGTGCAGAGCCTCGGGCCCGACGCGGTCCGCCAGCGGTGGACGCCCCGCCGGGCCGGCTCGACCTGGAGCAAGGTCAACGTGGCGCTCGTCGAGCAACTCGAAGCGGCGGGCCGGATGACGCTGGCCGGACGCGCGGCATACGAGCGGGGTCGGGCCGACCGGACCGGAATCTACGCCTACGAGCAGGCCGATTCCGGGACCTTCCCGCCGGAGTATGCCGTCCAGCTCGACGCGGTGCCCCGCGCCGCCGCGTTCTGGGCCACGGCACCGGCGTCCTACCGCAAACAGGGCATCCACTGGGTGCTCTCGGCCAAGCAGGAGGCCACCCGGGACCGGCGGATGGGTCAGCTGGTCGACAGTTGCGCGCAGTTCCTGCCGATCCCGCCGATGCGTTACGGCGACGAACCCGGGTGGATCCGCCGGGCCAAGTCAACCCTGGACGCGCCGCCCTCGGGGGCGGCGCCCTAGGCTGGGTGCCATGGGGAAGCGCGCAGCCGGCACCATCGGCCGACGCCGATGACCTACCGAGCGCGTGACCGGCACCGTTGGGTGGCCGAGGATCCCGCCCACAAGCGCTCCGACCGGGATGACTTCGCGCGCGACCGGGCCCGGGTGGTGCACTCCGCGGCATTGCGGCGGCTGTCGGCCAAGACCCAGGTGGTCGCCCCTGGCTCCGACGACTTCGTCCGAACCCGGCTCACTCACTCCCTGGAGGTCGCGCAGATCGGGCGGGAGTTCGGTGCCGCCCTTGGCTGCGACGCGGACGTCGTCGACACCGCCTGCCTCTCCCACGACCTCGGCCATCCGCCGTTCGGCCACCACGGGGAGGCGGTGCTCGACGACCTGGCTCGCTCCGCTGGGGGATTCGAGGGCAACGCCCAGACACTGCGGGTGCTCACCCGGTTGGAGGCCAAGCGGGTGCACCCGGACGGCCGCCCGGCGGGGCTGAACCTCACCCGGGCCAGCCTCGACGCGGTCTCGAAGTACCCGTGGGCAGCCGGTGCGGCCCCGTACGAGACCACCAAGTACGGGGTGTATGCCGCCGACCTGCCGGTTTTCCAATGGTTCCGGGACCGGGCCACCGAAGGGGTGCGCTGCCTGGAGGCCCAGGTGATGGACTGGAGCGACGACGTCGCCTATTCGGTCCACGACGTCGAGGACGCCATTGCCTCCGGGCGCGTCGACCCGCGGGTCCTGCACTCCCGCACCGAACTGGAGGTGTTGGCGGACCTGGCGCGCACGGCATACGCCCCGCAGTTGCCGACCGAGGCATTCCTGGAGGCGGCCGCGCGGCTGGTGGGCACCGGCACTGTGCCGCGGGCTTTTTCGGGGACCCGGTCCGATCTGGCCGCCCTCAAGGACATGACCAGCGGGTTCATCGGGCGTTTCGTCCACGCGGTCGAGCTGGCCACACGGGAGCGGCACGGGCCCGGACGGCTGACCCGGTTCGCCGCCGACCTGGTCATCCCTGATGACGTGCTGGCCGAGTGCTCGCTGTTCAAGGCGGTGGCCGCGCACTATGTCCTGTCCAGTGACGAACGTCGGGCCCTCATGGTGCGCCAGGAGGAGGTCGTGCGCACCCTCGTGGCGACCTATCTGGCTCGTCCCGACCGGCTCGACCCGGACCTCGCGGCCGACCACGCGGCCGCTACGGACGACGCCGCGCGACTGCGGGTGGTCATCGACCAGGTCGCCTCACTCACCGACGACCGGGCATTCACGCTGGCCGCAGCGCTGGTAGGAAATCCTGCCGGATGACTGAACCCCACTGAGCTCGCGGGTGTTGGTAGGGGTGTGACGGCAATGAGGACACACTCGGGGCGACCGGCGGCGGGGGAGCCGGACTTCGCCGACTTCTTCGCTGCGAGTGCGCGGCCGCTGCGGCGCACGGCATACGGTCTGGTTGGCGATTGGGACCGCGCTGAGGAGCTCACCCAGGCCGCGCTCGTGCGTGTCTATCCGCACTGGGCGAAGGTCAAGGACGGCAACCCGCACGCCTACGCCCGGCGGGTCCTGGTCAACATCTTTCTCGACGAGCGCCGCTATGCCGCCGAACAGCCGACCGCGTCGGTCCCCGACCGGATCATGGCGGGAGAGCCGGACCCGGCTGATCGGCTCGACCTCGGTGCGGCGCTGGCGAGGTTGCCGAAGCAGATGCGAGCAGTCGTCGTGTTGCGATTCCTCGACGACCGACCCGTTGCCGAGGTGGCCGACGTGCTGGGCATCGCGGAAGGCACCGTCAAGAGCCACACCCACCGTGCCCTGGCCGCCCTCCACGGCCTGTTGGCGACGCCGACCGGAGGCGAGCGATGACCGAGACGATGCTGCGCGAGCTGCTGCAGGAGTATGCCGCCGACGAACCGCCACTGCGACTGAGGCTGGCCGACGTCGTGGATGTGCCGAGCAGTCGGCCGGTCCGCCGGCAGCTGGCGGTGTGGACCTGGTTGGTCGCCGCGTCCGTCGTCGCCATCGGCGGAGGGGCTGTTTGGGAGTCCGCTCGGCTTCGAGTTGACAGCCCCCTGACGTCGCCGTCGGTGTCGGTGGCGGCACCCTTGGCCCAACGGGTGGCCAACCGGACGCCGGCCGACAAACTCCTCGACGCCATGCGGGACATCGCCGCGAGCTCGTTCCCGGGCGCCACCGTCGTGCGGGAGTCGGCGGTGTACTCGTGGGTACCGGTTGCCGGCTTGCCGACCAGACTCGGGCCCGGGCACGAGGACGAGGGGACCCAGTGGGCACTGATGGTTGCGACGCCCGACGGGCTCCGCACCCTGGCCATGCAATCCCGGATTGTTCCTCCCGACACCCCCGACGAGGCCCGTCCTCACCCGACCTGCGAAGCGATGAACGCCGGCGATGTGTGCAAGGCCGAGACCCTCCCCGATGGACGGTCCCTCGTCGAACGGTTGAGCGAAGTCACGGTGGGGTCGGAGTCGGGAGAGACGCAGCGCCGCTTCATCCACCAGGTCAGCGTCCTGGACGGCGAGGTCGACATCCTCGTCTCGTTGGCACGGCTGCTGCTGCCCGGGGAACGGATCACGGAAGCGGGGACGGTGTCCAGCGAGTCCTTGCGGGCGATCGCCACCGATCCGCAACTGGTTCCGCCGCGCGCCGACCCGTTGCCGCCGCTGCCGAGCTACCTCGCATGCGCACTGGCCCATCCTGCGCCGGCCGGTTGTGTGGACCCGACATTGGCCCGCGCTGTCGCCACCTCCTCGGCGACGAGCACTCGGCTCGCCGAAGTACCTGCGGATCAAGTCGCCGATCGAATGAAGGCCATGGCTGCAGTCGTCCTCGGCCCTGGCGCCAAGGGGGATACCCGGACCGTGACGGTCGCCGAGCAGAAGGCGTCGACGGCGTTGGCACCGACCACGAGCCCGACCGCAAGGCCGAGCGCGGAGCCTGACCGGCGGGTGATCGGCGTCGTCGGCGAGTTCACCGACGCCTCAGGTGAACGTGTGCTGACCCTCGTAGCGGAGCACCGCGATCCGTGGGCAGTGCCCGAGTGGCCCCTGCCCAGTTCCGCTCAGCCGGACGGGACCTACACCCTCGAAACGGCCGGCCCAGACCTTCACCACCGTGGCCGGCTCGCCGGAGTGCTCTCTCGCTCGTTCGGAACCCTCCACGTCACGGCCACGGAGGCGGTACTGTCCGGTCTTGGCGAGCGGCCGCCAGCCCCCGAGTCGCTGCGGCTGACCAGAGCTGACCTCGACGCTCTCGCCTCGGACCCTGGTCTGCACCTCGAGCAGCCCGCCGACTGGCCCTGACCGCGGCCGTGCAGAGCCTTGGGGGCCCGATTGAGGACACGGCATACACTCGCGGTCAGGTGACCGGGATCGCGAGGAGGTGAGGGATGGCCGGGCGGATCCGCGCCGAGGACATCCTCGCGGTCAAGGAGCGCACCTCCATCGAAGAGGTGGTCCGCGAACACGTCACCCTCACCCGCCGGGGCTCCTCGCTGGTCGGCCTGTGCCCCTTCCACGACGAGAAGACCGGGTCGTTCAACGTCAATCCGCACAACGGCTTCTACCACTGCTACGGCTGCGGGGCCGGGGGAGATGTCATCAAGTTCGTCTCCGAGGTCGACCATCTGACCTTCACCGAGGCCGTCGAACGCCTAGCCGCCAAGGCTGGAGTCGAGCTGCGCTACGAGGACGGCGGGCCGCGACGTGACGAGGCCGGTGGGGCCGGCCGCCGGGCCCGGCTCATCGAGGCGCACCGGGTCGCGCAGGAGTTCTACGCGGCATACCTGTTGTCGGCGGGAGAGGCCCGCGCGGGTCGGGACTTCATGCGCGAGCGGGGGTTCGACAGCGCGGTGGCCACCCGCTTCGGGGTGGGGTTCGCGCCGAGGGGCGGGGAGGAGCTCGTCCGGCACCTGCGCGGCAAGGGGTTCAACGACGACGAGTTGGTCACCGGGGGACTGGCGGGGCGAGGCAGCCGGGGCCTCTATGACCGGTTCCGGGGCCGGCTGGTCTGGCCGATCCGAGACATCACCGGGGACACGGTGGGCTTCGGGGCACGACGGGTCTTCGCCGACGACCGGATCGAGGCGAAGTACCTCAACACCTCGGAGACACCGATCTACAAGAAGTCGACGGTGCTCTACGGCCTCGACGCGGCGAAGAAGGCCATCTCCACCCAGCGCGTCGCGGTCGTCGTCGAGGGCTACACCGACGTCATGGCCTGCCACCTCGCCGGGGTCGACACCGCAGTCGCCTCGTGTGGGACGGCTTTCGGTGTCGACCACATCAAGGTGCTGCGCCGGATCATGCGGGACGAGGCGGACCTCGAACCGGCCCGGGTGATCTTCACCTTCGACGGCGACAAGGCCGGTCAGGCCGCCGCGATGAAGGCATTCAAGGAGGACCAGCGCTGGGCTTCGCAGTCCTTCGTCGCTGTCGCGCCCGGCGGGCAGGACCCCTGCGAGCTGCGCCAGAGCGGGGGAGACAGCGCGATCCGCGATCTCGTCGAGGACGCGGTGCCGATGTTCGAGTTCGCGGTGCGCACGACGATCGCCCGGTTCGATCTCGACACGGCCGAGGGGCGGGTGCAGGCGGCGAGCGCGATCGCGCCGATCCTGCTGGGGATTCGAGACGCCAAGCTCGGCATGCAGTACCGCGGGAAGGCCGCTGGGCTGCTCGGGTTCGCACCGGAGGAACTCGATCCCTACCTCAAGGAGGCCAAGCGTCGGGCCGGCCAGCCCCCGCGCGGCGGCCACGGCCAGCACCACACGACGGAACAGCGCGGTTGGGAGGGCGGCCCTGGTCCGGAGGCCCACCCCGATCCCTCAGACGAGGCACTGGAACCCAGCGACGCGGAACTCGCCGCAGCCCTGCCCGCGCCCGACCTGCGTGATCCCGCCGTGCAGGCCGAGCGGCAGTTGCTGCAATGTCTGTTGCAGTTCCCGGAAGCCGTCGATCCGCTCGACCTGCCCTTGGTCGCGGTCAGCGACTTGCTGGCCCCTGCCCACCGCGCCGTTTTCGCCGCCGTGACCGCCGTCGGGCTGCCGACCCGAGAGACCTCGGCACCGGCCTGGCACACCGCCGTCGCAGCGGCCGCCCCGCAGGCGGTCCATCCCTTGCTCGCCGAACTCGCGGTCGCCCCGCTGCCGGTGTTGCTCGACCCGGCGACTGGGCGACCGGCCACGCGCTACGTCGACTCGATCGTGACCTCGGTCCGCGAGGCCGCACTTGGCAGACAGATCGCCAACGCGTTGGGCGCCTTGCGGCGCATGGACGCCAGCCCGGACACCGACCCGACCCACCGACGATCCGTTGCAGTCACTCTCCAGGACCTGCAACGCCAACTCGCCCAACTGCGCACCCGCGAGGAAGGATGACCGCCGTGTTCGGCCGACGATGGGGACGCCCCGACCCCGACCACAGGCCGCCGGCCCCGGTCGTGGCCGCCTGGACCGCCCACGACGGTCCCGCCGACCGCGTGCTCGTCGCGGCGCGGTCCGGATCGACCTGGCTACTGGCCGGGGTGCACCGCTTCGCGGCGGTGGAACCCGACGGGTCGGTCCGCTGGGCCCGCCCGTGGCACGAGATCGACAGCGCGGCCTGGGGGCGAGAGTCCGGGACTCTCACCGTGACCTTCGTGGACGGTGGTCGTCCGGTCGTCATGCCGCTGGATCGCGAAGACACCTTCCTGCGGACCCTGCGCGAGCGGGTTCAGGCCAGCGTCGTCACCTCAGCGGACCTGCCGCTGGAAGGAGCGCGCAAGGCCCGAGCGGTGATCCGTCAAGACCTGGCCACCGGGACGCTCATCGAGCAACTCGTCCTGGGTCGGGGGACCCGAGCCTCGGAGGCGATCGACGCCGCCGCTGCGGTTGCCTTCGCTGCACTCCGTGAGGAGACCGGGCTCCCGCCCCGATGATCCGTCCCAGGCGGCCCGCCGCGGCGGTGTCGCCGCCCGGAACGGGACGCTGGGGAGCTGGGCGAGCGGCATACCCGAGCTCGTTTGGTGTCCAGACGGCTGGGTTTGCTACCCTGTCCGGGCACCGTTCCTCCATAGCTCAATTGGCAGAGCAGCCGGCTGTTAACCGGCAGGTTCTTGGTTCGAGTCCAAGTGGGGGAGCCAACGCCGGGATCGGCCCATGGGGCCGGTCCCGGTCTCGTTTCCGGCCCATCCGGTATGCCGCCCGCGCCCGGTGCGGCATGATCGCGGCCATGCAGTGGCTGGCGGTCGGTGAGGCCGCGATCCCGGACGGCGTCGAGTGGCTTTCCGCTGCGGAGGCAGCCCGTGGCGCGACGATGCGCTTCACGAAACGCCGGACCGAGTACCGGCTGCGGCGCCTGGCCGGCAAGCGAGCCGTCGCGGCTGCGCTGGGCCGCCCGACGACATCGGCGAGCCTGGCGGGGATCGAGGTGCTCAACCGCCGGGGCGGCGCCCCCTATGTCGTCGTCGACGGCATACCCGCTCCGTTGGAGGTGTCACTGACCGACCGGGCGGGCTGGGCGGTGTGCCTCGTCGGGCCCGAGGGGGAATTGGGTGGCGGGACCATCGGGGTCGACCTGGAGACCGTCGAGCCACGCAGCCGGGGCTTCGTCTCGGACTATCTGACCACCGCGGAGCAGGACTACGTGCGCGGCCGTGGCGAGCCGGGCAGCGAAGGCTGGGATGTCGCGGCCAACCTGCTCTGGTCCGCGAAGGAGTCGGCGCTCAAGGTGCTGCGGGTCGGCCTGCGGGCCGATACCCGGTCGGTCGAGGTGACCCTCGAGGACACCGCCCGCCCCGACGGCTGGGCCCCGCTGCGCGTCCAGACCCGGTTCGGTGAGAGCTTCCCGGGCTGGTGGCGTCGCGACGGCGTGTTTCTCTTGACGATCGCCAGCCGTGAGCTCGCCCAACCGCCAGCCCTGCTGGGCGGCGGTGACGACCTGGCCGCCGGCCAGCCGGTGCACTCCTGGTTGGCGAAGCCCCTCGCCGACTGACGCCGACGAGGGGCTTCGATCCGGACCGGCCTGTCAGGACTTCGAGGCGAACTTCGCCATCCCGCGCTCCAACGCGTCGATGACGTAGGGACGCAGCTCCTCGGCCTTGATGATCCGGTCGACCGAGCCCATCCGCAGCGCCCGCTCGATGGTGTGGATCGAGTCGAACTCGTCGGCCACCTCACCGAGCTTCTCCGAGCGCACCGCCGCCGCGACCGCAGCGGCCTTGGCCCGCAGCCGTCCGGCCTCCGGGCCCTTGGCCGCCGCGGCGGCGGCCTGTGCGTCGAGCACCCGCTGGTCCTTGTCGGTGCGGATCTTCACGTCGCGGGCGAAGACCGTGGCCGCCGCCGGGGCGCCACCGATGACGGACGCGTATGAGCCCTCGATCGCGGCGATCTCCATCGTCTCGGTGAGCGCCTTGGAGAAGACGACGAACGCGCCACCGTGGTAGCGGGACACGACGATGAAGACGATCGGGCCCTTGAAGTTCGTGATCGCCCGGCCGATCTCCGCACCGTATTCCAACTGCCACTTGCGCATCGACTCCGGCGAACCGTCGAAGCCGGACAGGTTGGCCATGACGACCAGCGGCCGGTTTCCGCTGGTGGCGTTGATCGCCCGCGCCGTCTTACGGGAGGCCTGCGGGAAGAGCGTCCCGGAGGTCCAGGCCGGCGGCCCGTCCGCGGGCACGAAGCCCTTGCGGGGCAGCGACCGCGACGACAACCCGATCATGCAGACCGGTATGCCGCCCACCGCCACGTCCCACACGATGGAGTTCTCGGCGTCCTGCCAGTGCAGCCAGCGCTCCAGCGGCTGGCAGTCGGTGTCGGCGACCGCCCGCATGACCGAGCGCATGTCGAAGGGCTGCTTGCGGTCCGGGTTGGTCTCGAAGTCGAAGACCTCGGCGACCGTCGTGAACCGGGTGCCGGGCACCTGCTCGTGTGCCGACTGGCGCACGTCCCGCTCCCTCGGGTCGACAGTGGGGCGTCGCCGGGGGAAGCGCTCGCCGGGCACGACGTAGGTGTAGTCGTAGTGGTCGAGCAGCAGCCGGCAGGCATCCTGGAAGCTCGGCGCCCAGTACTGCCCTTGACCGTTGAGACCCATGACCCGGTCGTAGCCGCCGATCCCGAAGTTGTCCTCGGCCGACACCGCACCGGAGAAGTCGAGTGCCTGCTTCCCGGTGAGCACCATCGTGCTCGCCGGGGTCATGATGAGGATGCCCCGGGTGTGCATGAGCATCGTCGACTCGGCATTCCAGTAGGGCTGGCCGCCGACGTTGATCCCGGTGACGATGATGTTGATCTCGCCGCCGCCCTGGGTGAACTCGATGATCCGGCGCAGGGTGAGTGCGATGAAGTCCATGTTCTCGGTGCCCGAGTCCATGGCGATGAGCGCACCGGAGGAGCAGG
>CAZNLX010000042.1:0-11228 GCA_964573925.1 uncultured Intrasporangiaceae bacterium | reverse complement strand
TGACGGCCGTGGGTCTGCACGAGGAAGTCCTCGACCATCGAGCCGTCCCGGCGCAGGGCCTGAGCCCGGACCCCGGCCGGCGCCGGGTGCAGGTCGGCGGCCTCGATGCCCGGCACCAACCGGGACAGACTGGCGGCGAACTGGGCTCGGGACAGCGAGCGAACCACCTCGCGGGTGCCCGGGACGAGGTTGCGCCGGGCCAACTGCCAGAGCCCCGGCCAGGCCAACGACTCGCGCAATTCGGCGAGGTCGATGTCGCGCCAGGTGTAGCCCTCACGGCGCAGTGCCAGCACGGCGTTGGGCCCAGCGTGCACACCGCCGCGCACCATCCGGGTGAGGTGGACGCCGAGGAAGGGGAAACGCGGGTCCGGCACCGGGTAGATGAGCCCGCGGACGAGATAGTGCTTGTCCGGGGCCAGCTCGAAGTATTCGCCGCGGAAGGGGACGATCCGCGCCTCGGGGACCACGCCCGATGCGGCGGCGACCCGGTCGGCATACAGGCCGGCGCAGGCGACCATCGCGTCGACGGTGAGATCGCCAGCCGAGGTGGCCAGCCGGACACCAGCACCGCCGGCACCGCCCCCATCGCCAGCGCCGAGCGACTCGGCACCGTGGAAGGCCACCCCGAGGCGCAGTTCGCCGCTGGCCGCGACGATGTCGTCGGCGAGCGCGCGGCATACCCCCGGATAGTCGATGATCCCCGTCGTCTCGACGTGCAGGGCGCGGACGCACCGGACGTAGGGCTCGTGTTCGCGGGCCTGCTCCGGGGTGAGCGTCGTCGCCGGGACGCCGTTGGCAGCGGCGCGCTCGGCCAGGCGAGCCAGCCCAGGCAACTCGCTCTCGTCGCAGGCGACGACGAGCTTGCCGCAGTTGTCGTGGGCGATGCCCTTCTCCCGGGCGTAGGCGTACATCGACGCGGCACCGGCCACCGCCATCCGGGCCTTGAGGCTGCCGGGGGCGTAGTAGAGGCCGGCGTGCACGACCCCGGAGTTGCGCCCGGTCTGATGCCGGGCGATCTCGGGCTCCTTCTCCAGGAGGATGACCTGCTCACCACGCCGGGCCAGCGCCCGGGCCGTGGCCAGTCCGACGATTCCCCCACCGACCACCGCGATCGTGCTCACCACGGCAGCCTATGCCTCGTCGGACTCGATGCCCGGGTCGCCGCGATAGTGCCCGTGCCGGCGCCGTTCGATCTCGGCGAGCCCGGCTGCGCCGCCCGCGGTGACCAAGTCGGCGACGGTGAGCAGCACCCGGGAGACCGCGGCGAGAGCGATCGCCCGACCGGTGCCGACCAGCGGCCCCAGGCCCGCGACGAGCACCGCCTCGCGCACGCCGGCGCCGGAGGGCAACAGGAAGACGAACAAGCCGGAGATCATCGCCACGGCCATGGTCCCGACGGCCAGCGGCAGGACGGACACGCTGATCGGGGTGCTCGAGCGCACGAGCAGCCACAGGTGCGCCCCGAAGGCCAGATAGGAGGCCAGCGCCCAGCCGAGCGAGGCCAGCACGGCCCGCTTGCGGATCGGGTGGTCCGGAGCCGGACGGCCGAGGATCCGGAAGCCCTGGCGGACCGCCCAGGTGAGGATCCGGGGGTGCAGGCAGACCAGGGCCACTGGAAGCAGCAGGTAGAGCCAGCGCAAGGTGGCGAGGTCGGGGTTGGCCTCGATGAGCGACGGAACGGCCAGCGAGCCGGCCAGCAACGCTGCGACGACGACGACGGCCAGCGAAAACACCGTGGCCGCGAAGATCCGGGCTCGGGCCACCCCGGCCCGCCGGCCGAGCTCGAGCTGCAGGAGGTAGGCCCACACCGAACCGGGCACGTACTTGCCCAGTTGTCCGACGAGGAAGATCTGGGCACCCCGCCGAGCCCCGATCGGTTCGCCCAACTCGTCGACGAGCACCTGCCAGCTCATCGTCGAGCAGCCGATGGCGACCGGGAGGATGAAGAAGCCCGGCAACCAGGCCCGCCAAGACAGATGGGTGACGGTCGAGCTCACCTCGCGCCAGTGGCGCACCACCGCGTATGCCGCCGCCACGAGGACGAGCAGGACGAGGACGGTGCGGGCAATCCGCACGAGGCGGGCCCGATTCACCGACATCCCTCGCGGCGGCGGGCACGCGGCATACGCGTGAGGGAGGCCGGGATCACGGGACTAGTCTGGCCCACGCGGCCGTCGGCACCGACATCGGCGGAGCAGGAGGAAGGTCATGTCAGCGCGGCTGTCCGTCGCACTCGTCGGGTCCGGGTCGATGGGGCTCAACCACGCACGGGTCATCGCCACCGGTCCGCGCACCGTCCTGTCGGTCGTCATCGACCCGTCAGAGGCGGCCGGTCGGGCAGCCGCCGAGCGGCACGGCGCGCGGTGGGCGCCCACCCTGGACGCCCTCGAGGGAGTGGATGCAGCGGTGCTGGCCGCGTCCACCGAGCACCACCACGCGCTCGCGTTGCCAATCATCGCCGCCGGGCTTCCCCTGCTCGTCGAGAAGCCGGTGTGCCCCTCACTCGCCCAGACCCGCGAGGTGGTCGAGGCCTCCCGCGCCGCCGGAACCCCGCTGCAGTGCGGGCTGCTCGAGCGGTTCAATCCCGCCGTCGTCACGGCCCTGACGATGATCGAGGCGCCGCGCTACGTGCGCGCCGAACGGCACTCCCCGTATGCCGCCCGGATCAAGACCGGGGTCGGCTGGGATCTGCTCGTCCACGACGTCGACCTCGTCGTGCGGGCCTTCGGCGGCCGGTCCCCCGAGTCGGTCGGCGTCCAGGTGGGGCAGTTCCACCCCGAATCCGTGCCAGGCGCCGAGGACGTCGTCGAGGCGACGCTGCGCTTCGCCGGCGGGGGCATCGCGTCGGTGTCGGCCAGCCGGGTCGGCCAGCGCAAGGTGCGTTCGATGGTCATCCAGGAGTTGGACCGGATGATCGAGGTCGACCTGCTGCGCCGGGGGGTGACGGCATACCGGCACACGACGATCGAAGGCGAGGTGGGTCGCGGCGGCTACCGGCAGATGACCGAGATGGAGGTCCCCGAGATCCTCGGGGTGGAGCCTCTCGTCGCGCAGCTCGCCCACTTCGTCGACCTTGTCGAGGGACGAGTGGACACGGACGCCGAGCGTGAGTCGATCCTCCCCGCGCACGAAGTCGTCGACGCCGTCCTGGCCGCCGGCCGGCGCTAGCCGACTCACCTCCGGTCAGCGGGCGGGCTGAGCGGTGGCCGCCAGCAGGTCGACCATCTGGGTGAGGCAGTCCTGCCAGTCGTAGCGGGCCGCCCCGGCCAGCCCGGCCGTGCGCAACCGCAGCCGCTCGGCGGGGTCGTCGGCGAGCGTGCTCATCAGCCGAGCCAGCGCGTCGGCGTCCCCGCGCGGGTAAAGCAGGCCGTGCCGCCCGCCGTCGAGCACCTCGACGAAGCCGGGGGCATCAGAGGCAAGGACAGGTATGCCGCACGCCATCGCCTCGACCGCGGCCACCCCGAAGCTCTCGGTCTCGCTGGCCAGCAGGAAGACGTCCAGTTCGCGCAGGGCGGCCGGGACCTGCTGGTGCGGGATCGCCCCGTGGAAGCTCACCCGGTCGGCCACCCCGAGCCGGGCAGCCTGGGCCTGCAGGTCCGCCAGCAACGACCCGCCGCCGTAGACGTCCAGGGTGGCCGCCGCGGGGTCGCGGCCCTGCAGGTGCCGGGCGAAGGCGTCGACGACCACGTCGATCCGGTAGTGCGGCTCGAGGGTCTTGACGATCCCGAAGCGCAGCGGACGGTCCGGGCGGGCATCGGGCTCGGGATGGAAGCGGCCCAGATCCACCCCGAAGGGGATGACCACCGGGGTGACCCGGCCCGCGGTGACCGTGGCAATCCGTTCGGCCATGATCTCGCTGGACGAGGTGACCACCCGGGGGAAGCGCAGGTTGCCGGTGACCAGGCGGCGCTGCAACGGGCCCCGGTCCGGGAACTCGAAGACGTCGCTGCCCCAGGCCGACAGGATCGCGGGCCGGACCCGGGAGAAGCGCAGCACGGTGCCGTAGCCGCTGGCGTAGTGGGCGTTGACGACATCGGGGCGCAGCGCGCGGGCCAGCCGGGCGACCGTGGGTGCCTGACGGAAGTAGGCCAGTTGTCCGCTGCCGGCCAGCGGGTGGACGGTGATCCGCTCGTCGAGGGGGTCGGCACCGGTGAGGTGTTCGTCGAGGCAGGCCAGGTGCACGTCGACCCCGCGCTCGGCGAAGCCATTGGCCCAGCGCTGCGTGTGCACGGCGCTGGCCGGAGCGAGCATGAGTAGTCGCATCGTCATCCTCCCGCTGCCGCGCCGTCCGTCACTTGATCCGCAGCGCCTTGAGGACGCCCCAGACGCCGATGTGGAAGACCGACCGCGGGACCGAGAGGTGTTCGATGTCCCGGTAGAGGGTCCAGTGGTAGCGCACCAGGGACCACTTGTTCGCCGAGATCGAGTTGGCCCGGACCCGGTAGCTCATGAGCACGTCGGGCATCCCCAGGATGTACTTCTCCTTCTTGAGCATCTGCAACCACAGCGCATCGTCGTTGCGCTTGCGGATGTTGGGCACGACGAACTTCCCCAGTGCGCCCGCGTCGAAGAGGACCGTCGAGTTGCCGATCGGACAGGTGAGCAGCACGTCGTTGTAGTCCGCCCGCTTCTTGGGCGAGAGCACCTTGCCCAGCGGCCGGCCGGCCTCGTCGACCTGGTCGTATGCCGTGCAGACGATCTTCCCGCCGGTGCGGTCCAGGAAGGCGATCTGCCGGGCCAGCTTCTCCGGTCGCCACAGGTCGTCGCTGTCGAGGAAGGCGATGTAGCGCCCCTCGGCCAACTCCATGCCCCGGGTCCGGGCGACGGCCGCCCCGGAGTTGACGTCGAGCACGTGGTAGCGAATCCGCGGATCGGCCTCGGCGAGGGCACCGACGACCTGTGCCGTGTCGTCGGTGGAGCGGTCGTCGATGATGACCAGCTCCCACTCGGGGTGGGTCTGCGCCTGCACCGAGCGGATCGACTCGGCGATGAACGGGGCACAGTTGTAGGTCGGCATGACAACGCTGACGAGGGCCCGCTGCGGACCGGTCATGGGTTCACTCCTGCTGGCGGGGCCGACGGCCCCTGGTTGGTGGTCAGTCCCGCCCGAAGACGTCGCGGGTGTAGAGCTTGTCCGCGACATCGTCGAGTTCCGGGGCGGCCCGGTTGCACACGATGACGTCCGAGCGGCGTTTGAACTCCGCCAGATCCCGGATGACCTCGGAGTTGTAGAACCGGTCCTCGGTGAGCATCGGCTCGTAGATGACGACGGTGACCCCCTTGGCCTTGATCCGTTTCATCACCCCCTGCACCGAGGAAGACCGGAAGTTGTCCGAGCCGGACTTCATCGCCAGCCGGTAGATCCCCACCGTGGCCGGCCGCCGATCGAGGATGTCGTCGGCGATGAAGTCCTTGCGGGTGGTGTTGGACTCGACGATCGCCTGGATGAGCACCTGCGGCACGTCCCGGTAGTTGGCCAGCAGTTGCTTGGTGTCCTTGGGCAGGCAGTAGCCGCCGTAGCCGAAGCTCGGGTTGTTGTAGTGCGTCCCGATCCGCGGGTCCAGCCCGACCCCACGAATGATCTGGCGGGTGTCCAGGCCGTGCTGCAAGGCATAGGTGTCCAACTCGTTGAAATAGGCCACCCGCATCGCCAAGTAGGTATTGGAGAAGAGCTTGATCGCCTCGGCCTCGGTCGATCCGGTCAGCATCACCGGCGGATCGGGGTCCTCGGCACCCTCGGCGAGCAGCCGGGCGAACAGCTCGGCGTCCGGTCCTGGGTCGGAGACGATGATCCGGCTCGGGTGCAGGTTGTCGTGCAGCGCGTGCCCCTCGCGCAGGAACTCGGGCGAGAAGAGGATGCGCGCCCCGGGGTGGGTCGCCCGCATCCGTTGGGTGAAACCGACCGGAATCGTCGACTTGACGACGATGATCGCCTCGGGGGCCAGTTCGAGGACCTCATCGATGACCGCCTCGACCGAAGAGGTGTCGAAGTAGTGCGTCTCGGTGTCGTAGTTCGTCGGGGTCGCCACGACAACCAGCTCGGCCCCGGTGAACGCGACAGCCGGGTCGTCCGTCGCGGTGAGCCGCAGGCCCGGCTGGGCCAGCCGGGCCTCAATGTCCTCGTCGACGATCGGGGACCGGCCCTCGCGGACCGTGCGCACCCGCTCGGCGGAGATGTCGTATGCCGTGACGTCGTGGTGCCGAGCCAAGAGGACGGCGTTGGCCATCCCGACGTAGCCCAGCCCGGCAACGGTCAGTTTCATCGGTGTCAACGCCCTTCGTCCTTCGCTGTCACGACCACCCTAGGCGGGCGGCATACCGAAGCTCGGTATGCCGTCCCCGTCGAACTCGACCCGCCCCACGATCCGGGCCGGGACGCCCGCCACGATCGCCCGGGCCGGGACGTCGTGGGTGACCACCGCCCCGGCGGCGACCACCGCCTCGTCACCGATGGTGACCCCCATCGAGATCACCGCCGCGGCGCCGATGAAGACTCGGTCACCGATGACGACCGGCGCCCGGTCGACCACGTCGTAACGGCGGCCGCTGACGCACCGCTTCGCCGAAGAGTGGGTGTAGATCTGGGCGCCCGAGGAGATGTCGCACCCCGACCCAATGGTCAGCCCACCGGAGCCGTCGATCATCGTGAACGCCCCGATCCAGGTGCCCTCGCCGACGACGGGTTCGCCGACCACCCAGGCGTGCTCGTTCCAGGGGTTGGGCGGCAGCGCCGCGGGAGGGCGCGGGGGCATCAGCCGCCGTCCCGGATGAGGGCCGTCATGCCGTCGCGGACCTCGATGGTGGCCTCGAAGCCGAGCACCTCCCGGGCCCGGGACACGTCGGCGGCCCGGCGGCTGGCGATGACGTCGCGCCCGCTGAACTGCGGCTGCACGTCGACCCCGACCGCGTCGATGAGGATTCGGGCCAACTCGGCGACCGTCGTGTCGATGCCGGTGCCGATGTTGACCGGGACGTTGTCCCGCTCGCAGTCCAGGGCGAGGACGACCGACCGGGCGATGTCGTGGACGTGGATGAAGTCCATCGACTGCTCGCCCTTGCCGTCGATGACCGGCGGCTCGCCGGCCTTGAGCCGGTTGACGAAGTGGTTGATCACCGAGGTGTAGTAGGCGGTGGTCTTCTGCCCGGGACCGTAGACGTTGAAGAAGCGCAGCGCGATCCAGGACAGTCCGGACCGGCGCTGATAGAACCCCAGCAGGTCCTCCCCGGTCCGCTTGGAAATGCAGTAGGGCGTCTGCGGGGACAACTCGTCGTCCTCGTGCATCGGCAGCCGCTTCGGGTCGCCGTAGACCGACGCGGACGAGCAGTAGACCAGCCGACGGACCCCATGGTCGGCGGCGGCCGCGATGACGTTGTGGCTGCCGATGGTGTTGATCGACATCGACTCGTGCGGGTCGGACTGGCTCTTGTTGATCGACACCGCAGCCATGTGGATCACCGCGGAGCAGCCGGCCATCGCCGCGTGCACCGCGCCGCCGTAGCGGACGTCCTGGTCGATCAGCTCGACCCGGCCCGGGTGGGCGGCCTGCAGGGCCTCGACGGCCGCCCGGTCCCCCCGGAACATGTTGTCGAAGATCCGCACGCTGTAGCCCCGGTCCAGGAGCATCGGCACAACGTGCAGGCCGATGAAGCCGGCTCCTCCGGTGACGAAGACGGTCTCGGGGCTGCTCATGGTGCGGTCGGATCCTTTCGTATGCCGCGCGCTCGCCTGCCGCTGACCGGCGCCGCGCGGTGGGTGGCTAGCGGCGGACGGCGGCCGAGCCGACGACGGCCCGAACCACCTCGACGACGTGGGCGATGTCCTCGTCGGTGAGGTTGGCGTGCATGGGAATGGCCAGGTGCCGATCGAAGAGGTCGGCCGAGACCGGGCAGGCCCGGTCGGCGGGGACCCCGTAGACCGGTTGGACGTGTGAGGCATAGGTGCCGAAGTTGCAGCCCACCCCGGCCTCGCGCAGCGCCACGGCGACCCGACCCCGGTCCAGGGCCGGGTCGAGGGTGAGGACGTAGGACTGCCACGGGTGAGTCCGGTCGTCGAGGGCGACCGGGAGGGTGAGTTGGTCGAGATCGCCGAGCCCGGCGGCATACGCCTCGGCGGCGCGGGTGCGAGCGGCGAGCAGGTCGGGCAACCGCCGTAACTGGACCCGCATGATCGCGGCCGCCACGTCGGAGAGCCGATAGTTGTAGCCGGCCGCGTCGAAACTCGGCACCGGCAGCGTGACCTCGCCCTCTCGGGTGACCGCCGGGGCGATGCCGTAGGTGTGCAGCTTGCGGGCCCGGTCCATGAGGTCGGCCCGGTCGCCGACGAGAGCGCCGCCCTCCCCCGCGGTGATCCCTTTGCGGCCGTGGAAGCTGAAGGCGGCCAGGTCGGCGAGGCTGCCGGCCGGGCGTCCCCGATAGCTGGCGCCGGCCGCGCAAGCGGCGTCCTCGACGAGCCACAGCCCGTGCCGGTCGGCGATGGCCCGCAACTCGTCGTAGTCGGCCGGTTGCCCGAAGACGTCGACGGCGAGGATGCCGACGGTGCGCGGGGTGATCGCGGCCTCGACGGCGGCCGGGTCGGCCGACCAGATGTCCGGGCGGACGTCGGCGAACACGGGGGTTGCCCCGGTCCATACGACGGCGTGCCCGGTGGCCGGGAAGGTGTAGTCACCGACGATGACCTCGTCGCCGGGGCCGACGCCGAGGACCTGCAGGGCCAGATGGAGGGCCGAGCCGCAGTTGGCCGTGGTGAGGGCGTGGGTCACGCCGACGGCGCGGGCAAAGTCGGCCTCGAAGGCCAGGCACGTCGGGCCGGCCCCGGACAGCCACCCGGAGGCGAACACCTCGGCGACGGCAGCGAGCTCGGGCTCCCCGACCGTGGGCTGGCCGAGGGGCACGGTGCGGGGCATGCGGACTCCTTCGGGTTCGGCGCAGATGCTACCAGCGGCGGCCTGGCCGCCCGGGGTCCGCAGTGCTGGCCGCGGGGGTCCGCAGTGGGGGCCGCGGGGGCCCGTTGGGGACCGTCGCGGCCGCTCAGCCCCCGGCGACCAGCTCGCCCAAGGTGCTCAGATGAGCATCCAGGACCCGGTCCAGGGTGAAGTGTTCCTCGACCAACCGCGCCCCGCGCCGGCCGGTCTCGCGAGCCTCGCCGGGGTCGTCGAGGACCCGCACGAGCCGCTCCGCCAGGCCCCGAACATCGCCCCGGTGGGTGAGCAGGACGTCCGAGCCGTCGGTCAGCGGCACCCCGGGGAAGTTGTCCAGCCGTCCCCAGCCGACCACCGGGACGCCGGCCGCCATGGCCTCGAGCGTGGCGGTGCCCAGGCCGTCGCCTTGTTCGTGGCTCTCCAGGGTGGCGGCGGCCAGCAGGTGCGGGACGTGGTCCTTGGGCACGGCGCCGAGGGGCCGAACGGCGTGCGCGACCCCGAGTTCCTCGGCGCGACGCAGGAAGACGTCGTAGTAGACCCGACCGGCGACGACGAGCCGAGCCTGCGGGTAGCGGTCCAGGACGGCGGGGAGGGCCTCGACGAGGCCGACCCGGTCGCGCAGCGGGATGACGTGACCCACCGACAGCAGGATCGGCGCGTCCCCGACGCCGGCGATCTGTCGGCCCCGCTCCGGGTCACCGCCGCGGACCCAGCCGGGGTCGACCCCGACCGGAATGGGGACGAGGTCGCGGTAGCCGCCGCGGTAGCGGCTGGTGATGTAGTCGCGCATGTGCGCGTCCATGACGACGATCCGCGGCCGGTAGCGCCGCAGCCGCGGCGCCACCATCGTGGCGTCGAGGGTGCGAAAGGTGTGCCGGTAGAGCGCCGCCGGATTCTCCAGCCGGGTGTGCACCGACAACAACGCCGGTATGCCGCGCCGCCGCGCGTAGCGGCCACTGGCCCAGGTGAGGTCCATGAACTGCCCGTGCTGGTGGACGACATCGGGCCGGAACTCGTCGAGCAACCGGCCGAGGTCGCGGTCCAGGGTGGGCCGGGTGGCGAAGGACAGGTCGAAGCTCACCGCGAACCGGGTCTCCGGGAGCATCACCGCCGGTAGCCGGACGATCCGCACGCCGTCCCGCTCCGCACGCGCCGGGGCGTCCCCGTATGCCGCGGTGACGACGAGCACCTCGTGGTCGCGGGCGGCATACCCCTTGGCCAGAGCGTCGGACAGGTGTGACGAGCCACCCACCCGAGGGGGGAAGAAGTTGTTGACGACGACGATGCGCATGCCGCTGCTATCGCTCCGGCCGAAGGTAGGTGTCGACGCTCGATCCCGCCGCTCGCCGACCCGTCCGCATTGGTTCAGGCTAACCCACCGCGAGGGGCACCAAACGCCGCTGCCGCACCCGCAAGAAGTCGCCGACACGCCGCGCGACACGCCGCGCGAGACCGGATCGTTATCAAAGGCGGGTCGTCCGTCGCCGTGACCGTGGTCCACTTCTGTGACTGACGTGAATGGAGTGGTTGATGATGCACAAGAAGCGCCCGGGGATGATGCGCCTGAAGGTGAGAGCCATCGGTGTGGCGATCACCGCGCTCGCCGTCGCTCTCGGACTGGGGGTGCCCTCCGCGGCCGCCGCGGAGAGCTACCCCGCGTCATCGACCGGCTTCGCCCTTGTCGGTCACGGGTTCGGGCACGGCCGCGGCCTGTCCCAGTGGGGTGCCTATGGTGCAGCGACCAAGGGCCTCACCCCGGGCGCGATCCTCGACTTCTACTACCCTGGAACCACCCGGGCGGCACTGCCCAACGCCCCGATTCGGGTCAAGCTGTCCACCGGCTCCACCAGCCGGGTAGCCGTCGACGCCCTCGGGGTGATGAGCCTGACCGTCAGCGGCACGAAGACCGCGCTACCGGCCGTCGAGAGCTCGACCGGCCGGGCGATCAGCTCCTGGCGGCTCGTCCCGGACAGCGCCGGGACCGGCCTGCGGGTCGAGTTCACCCGGGCCGGCTCGACCACCTGGGTGGCCTTCCGGACCCTTGCCGCGACCAGCGCCGACCTGTCCTCGGACCGCGGCAGTGTGCGGCTCATCCGCCCGGACGCCACCCGCCGGGAGTACCGCGGCTCGTTGCGTGCGCTGCGCAGTGGCGGGTCGGTGACGACGATCAACGTCGTCTCGATGGAGAGCTACCTGCGCGGCGTCGTCCCGGTCGAGATGCCGGCCAGTTGGCCGGCCACCGCGCTGGCCGCGCAGGCCGTCGCGGCCCGGACCTACGCGGCATACAAGCGCTCGCGGGCCACCGGGTCC
>CAZNLX010000041.1:0-11284 GCA_964573925.1 uncultured Intrasporangiaceae bacterium | reverse complement strand
CGTGTGCATGACCAGACCGCCCGGCACGGCGATCCCGAGATCGCGCAGACCGCGCGCCAGCGAGCGATAGACCAGGTGCGACTCGTCGCGGGGCACCCCGTCGGCGCCCGAGCCGGACACCTCGATCCTCAGGCCAGGCTCCTCGACGACCTCGACGTCGAGCTCGTCCCACACCCCGAGCGCTAGGCCGATCGAGTCGAACCCGGGCCCCAGATTGGCGCTGCTGGCCGGGGTGCGCACCCGGATCGCGGTGCCGACGGGGACCTCGCGCACGGGACTCAGCCTTCGAGACCGAGGGCGACCGCGGCGGCATACGCCTCGGCGGAGATCCGGGTCGGGACGACCTCGGTGCCGTCGGCGCGTTTGAGGGCCCACTGCGGGTCCTTGAGCCCGTGTCCGGTCACCGTGCAGACGATCCGCGCCCCGGCCGGCACCACGCCCGCCTCGGAGCAGGCCAGCAGGCCGGCCACGCTCGCGGCCGATCCGGGCTCGACGAAGACGCCCTCCTTGCCGGACAGGATCCGGTGCGCCGCGAGGATCTGCTCGTCGGTCACCGCCTCGATCCGCCCGCCGGAGTCGTCGCGAGCCGCGACGGCCTGCGCCCAGGAGGCGGGATTGCCGATCCGGATGGCCGTGGCGATCGTCTCCGGCGCGTCGACCGGGTGGCCCAGGACGATCGGGGCCGCACCGGCGGCCTGGAAACCCCACATCTGCGGCAGGTGCGTGGCCGGACCACCGGAGCCCGCCTCGCCGGCCGCGCCCGGGGTGCCGGCGGCATACTCCCGGTAACCCTGCCAGTAGGCGGTGATATTGCCCGCGTTGCCGACCGGCAGGCAGTGGATGTCGGGGGCGTCGCCGAGGGCGTCGACGATCTCGAAGGCGGCGGTCTTCTGCCCCTCGATCCGGGCCGGGTTGACCGAGTTCACCAGCTCGACCGGGTAGGCCTCGGCGAGCTTGCGAGCGACGGTGAGGCAGTCGTCGAAGTTGCCCTCGACCTGCAGCAAGGTGGCCCCGTGGGCGACGGCCTGGCTGAGCTTGCCCATGGCGATCTTGCCGTCCGGCACGAGGACCGCGCAGCCCATCCCCGCCTTCGTCGCGTATGCCGCGGCGCTGGCGCTCGTGTTCCCCGTCGAGGCGCAGATGACCACCTTGGCTCCACGGGCGGCCGCTACCGAGATCGCCGTGGTCATCCCGCGGTCCTTGAACGAACCGGTCGGGTTGAGACCCTCGTACTTGAGCCAGACCTGTGCGCCGACCCGCTCGGACAGGTATGCCGCGGGGATCAGCGGGGTGCCGCCCTCCAGCAGGGTGACCGTCGGGGCACCGGCGAGCATCGGCAACCGGTCGGCATACTCGCGGATGACCCCGCGCCACTGATGGGCCATGTCAGACACCTTCCACACGCATGACGGAGTTGACGCCGCGGACCACCGGAAGCGCGGCGAGGGCGTCGACGGTCGCCGACAGAGCCGCCTCGGGAGCGGCGTGGGTGACAACGACGAGATCGGCCCGGGCGCCGCCTCCGGAAGCCCCCGCCGCGCCGCCGTCCCCCTCGGCGGGGACCTGCTGCTGGCGCACCGTTTCGATCGACACGCCGTGCTCGGCGAAGGCAGTCGCCACCTGGGCCAGCACGCCCGGGCGATCGGCCACGTCGAGGCGGATGTGATAGCGGGTGAGGGTCTGGCCCATGTCGAGCAACGGGAGATCGGCGTAGGCGCTCTCGCCCGGCCCCCGGCCGCCGAGGACGCGGTGGCGGGCGACCGCGACGACATCGCCGAGCACTGCGCTCGCGGTCGGCTCCCCGCCGGCGCCGCGCCCATAGAACATGAGCTGGCCGGCCGCCTGAGCCTCGACGAAGACCGCGTTGAAGGCCTCGCGGACCCCGGCCAGCGGGTGCCGCCGAGGGATCATCGCCGGGTGCACCCGCACCGAAACCCCTGCGGGAGAGCCGTTCTCGTCGTCGGCGCGCTCGCAAATGGCCAGCAACTTGACGACGCAGTCCATGTCCTTGGCGGCCTGGATGTCCGCCGCGGTGACCTCGGTGATCCCCTCGCGGTGGACGTCCCGGCCGGCGACCCGCGTGTGGAAGGCCAGGCTGGCGAGGATCGCCGCCTTGGCCGCGGCGTCGAAGCCTTCGACGTCGGCGGTCGGGTCCGCCTCGGCGTAGCCCAGTGCCTGCGCCTGGCTCACCGCGTCCGCGAACCCCTGCCCGGTCGTGTCCATCTTGTCCAGGACGTAGTTCGTCGTCCCGTTGACGATGCCCATGACCTTGCGGACCGAGTCACCGGCCAGCGACTCGCGCAAGGGCCGCAGCAGGGGTATGCCGCCCGCGACCGCCGCTTCGAAGTAGAGGTCGACGCCGTGGTGAGCTGCGGCGGCATACAGGGTCGGGCCGTCCTCGGCGAGCAGCGCCTTGTTGGCGGTGACGACGGAGGCGCCGTGGGCCATCGCGCGCAGGATGAGCGTCCGGGCCGGCTCGATGCCACCGACGACCTCGACGACGACGTCGGCACGGGTGACCAAGTCGTGCGAGTCCGTGGTGAACAGCTCGGGGTCGACCCCCGGGATAGACCGGGACCGACCGGCCCGGCGCACCCCGATACCGACCAACTCGACCCGGCGCCCGACTCGGGCCGCGAGATCGCCGGCGTGCTCGGTGAGCAGTCGCGCCACGGCCGAGCCCACGACCCCACAGCCGATGAGGGCGACCCGCACCGGATCGGCCCCGACATCACCTCGTTCGTTCACCACAAGACCTCATGATCCCGTATCCGTCAGACATCCAGCGCCAGGAGGTCGTCGACGGTCTCCCGCCGGACGATGAGCCGAGCCGTCCCGTCGACGACGGCGACGACGGGCGGGCGCGGGGTGTGGTTGTACTGGCTGGACAGCGCCCGGCAGTAGGCACCCGTGCCGGGAACCGCGATGAGGTCGCCCGGGGCGACGTCATCGGGCAGGTATTCGTCCATGACGATGATGTCGCCGCTCTCGCAGTGCTTGCCGACGACCCGGGAGACCCGCGGCGCAGCGTCGCTGGACCGGTTGGCCAAGGTGCACGAGTAGTCCGCGTCGTAGAGCGCGGTGCGGACGTTGTCGCTCATCCCGCCGTCGACGGCGACGTAGAGCCGGTGCGCCCGGTCGTTGACCTGGACGTCCTTGACGGTGCCGACGGTGTACAGGGTGAAGGTGCTCGGCCCGACGATCGAGCGGCCCGGCTCGATCGAGATCCGGGGGACGGGTGCGCCAGGCACGGCGTCGGCCAGCGGCTTGAGCTCGCGGCGGACCACACCACACAACTGCTCGCCGAGTTCGGCCGGGGTCATCGGGCTGTGCTGGCTCGTGTAGGACATGCCGTAGCCACCGCCGAGGTCCATCTCCGGCATGAGGTGGCCGTGTTCGGTAGCGACCTTGACGTGCAGTTCGACCAGCCGACGGGCGGCGATCTCGAAGCCGCTCACGTCGAAGATCTGGCTGCCGATGTGACTGTGCAGGCCGAGCAGGTCCAACCGGTCCTGGGCCAGCACGGCGAGCACCGCAGCCTCGGCCTGACCACCGGCCAGGCTGAAACCGAACTTCTGGTCCTCGTGAGCCGTGGCGATGAACTCGTGGGTGTGCGCCTCCACGCCAACGGTGACCCGGACCATGACGGGCGCGACGACGTCGAGTTCCGCTGCGATGGCCGCGACCCGCTCGATCTCGTGGAAGGAGTCCAACACGATCCGGCCGACGCCGTAGTTCAGGCCGGTGCGGATCTCCTCGACGCTCTTGTTGTTGCCGTGCATGCCAATGCGGGCTCCGGGGAAGCCGACCCGCATGGCTACCGCGAGTTCCCCGAGCGAGCAGACGTCCAGGCAGAGTCCCTCGTCCAGCACCCATTGGGCGACCGCGGTGCACAGGAATGCCTTGCCGGCGTAATAGACGTCCGCACCGGCCAGGGTGCGCTCGAACGGTGCGGTGAACTCATCCCGATAGGCCCGCGCCCGGCGCCGGAAGTCCGCCTCGTCCATGACGTAGGCCGGGGTGCCGAACTGTTGCGCCAGGTCGTTGACCGAGACGCCGTCGAGGGCCAACGCACCGTCTGCGGCTCGGCTGATCCCGTCGGACCACAACTGCGGCAGCAACGCCATGACGTCGCTCGGGTAGGGCAACCACTGGGGTGCCGCCCCGTATCCGTCCGCGTGAAGAGCACCGGCCTCGTGTGCGCGCATGCCTCACATCCTCCCGGTGGGGGTGATGCCCAGCAGACTCATTCCACGCTCCAAGACGCCCAGTCCGGCCAGCGAGACCACCTGGCGGGCCAGGTGGACGGCGTCGCTCGGCTGTCCCGGGCGGGTCGGGCGCACCGGGGCGCGTTCCTCCCAGGCCAGGTATGCTGTCGCCACGGCCGACAGGCACGCCGCCACCTCCTCGGGGGCCGGTGTCCGGGTGGCCATCCGCCGGGGAGCGTCCAGCAACTCGGTGATGAGGGCGCGGTCCAGGGGGTCGGCGAGTTCCGCGAAGGCCTCGGCGGGCACGTCGGCTCGGCCGATCCCGGACGAGTGAGCGAGGCGAACCGCCCGGGCATGCGCCAGCAGGACGACGAAGGCCGGGTTGGCGGGGATCCGCCGGCCGGCGAGGGTGGGGTCCAGGGCCGGTGCGCCGCCCGCGGTCCGGGCTGCCTCGAACCGAGCCACCGCGTCATCGAACTCATCGCCCGGACGGTCGGCGGCAGCCTCGTCGTCAGGGGCCGCGAGCAGGGCGGCGGCCAGGAAGGCAGGCGTGAGGGTGAGCTCCAGCCAGCCATCCGGATGGGCTCGCACGCCGGCACCGACGTCGCCATCGGTCACCTGCCCGGCCAGTGCCGCCGCGTCGACCCGGCTGCGCAACGCCTGGGCCGAGCACCAAACCCAGGGGGCCCGGTCGGTCCGTTCGATCGGCGCGGGATCGGTCGCTCCACCGCCGAGGTATGCCGCCGCGTCGGCGAGCGCGCGGGCCAGCGCCGGCAGATTCACATCGCCGGGGGGACGTGCGAACGACCCTCCCGGACGAAGCCGTCGACGAGGTCGACCATCCGGTCGGGGTCGAACGGTTTCTGGACACAGGCGTCCAGGCCACGGGCCAGCATCCACGTGTGGTCCTCGCAGACGGACTCGGCGGTGGCCATGACGACGGGGATCGTGGACAGCGTCGGGCAGGCCCGAATCCGGTCCAACGCCCACCATCCGTCGTAGGGAGCCATCTGGGCGTCGAGGAGCACGACGTGCGGGAGGCACCCGGCGTCCTTGAGGTTGGTCAGCAGGCCGACCGCCCCGGCACCGTCGCACGCCTCGATGACCTCGAACCCGTCCAGTTCGAGGTTGATCCGCAGCAGGCGTCGGATCGACTCGGTGTCGTCGCACACGAGCACGACGCCTCGTCCCCCCCGCCCTGCCCCCAGCACGGGTTCCACATCGAGCAGCCTAGGCTGATACCCTCCTCCAGGCGCGCCAAACGGCCGGAGCCCGGTCGGTGCGTCCCGGATGATGGACCCGATCCGTCGGGCCCCCGTAGCTCAGGGGATAGAGCACCGCCCTCCGGAGGCGGGGGCGCAGGTTCGAATCCTGCCGGGGGCACGTTGTCGCCTCACCTGTCACAGCAGGTGGGGCGTTGTCGTTCTCAGCGGGTCTCGGCGTCGGTGATCGTGCCGACGAGTTCCTCGATGACGTCCTCGAGGAAGACCACGCCGGTCACCCAGCCGTCCTCCTCGACGACCCGGGCCAGATGGGTGCCGTTGGAGCGCATCGTCGCCAGGACGTCCTCGATCTCCTCGCCAGGAGCAACCGTCGCCAGGCGGCGCAGACGCTTGCGCGGGACCTTTTCGGTGCGGGCGGCGGCGTCCGCGGCATACAGGACGTCCTTGAGGTGGAGATATCCGGTGAGCTGCCCTTCTGCGCCGACGAACGGATAGCGGGAGAACCCGGTCCGGGCGACGAGGCGCTCGATGTCCTCCGGCGTCACTCCCTTGGACACCGTGACGAGCCGGTCGACCGGGACGCAGACGTCCACTGCCTTCTTCGCCGAGAACTCCAGCGCCGAGCGGACCAGGCCCTCGCGGCCCTGCTCGATGAGGCCCTCGCGTTCGCTCTCGGCGAGGATGTGGACGACCTCGTCGACGGTGAACGCCGAGGCGATCTCGTCCTTCGGTTCGATCCGGAAGATGCCCCGGACCAGGCCCTTGGAAATCCACTCCATGACGACGACGACCGGGCGCAGCACCCGGGAGACGAACAGCAACGCCGGGACGAGGATCAGCGCCGCGCGCTCCGGCCCGGCCAGCGCGAGGTTCTTGGGGATCATCTCCCCCGCCACGACGTGCAGATAGACCACGACGAGCAGTGCCCCGGCGAACGACAGCCCGTTGACCCAGACCTCAGCCAACGGGAGCATCGCGAAGACCGGGTGAAGCACCTCGTGCAGCGCGGCCTCGGCGAGCGCCCCGAGTCCCACTGAGCACACCGTGATGCCCAACTGACCGGTGGCAAGCATTGATCCCATCTGTTCCAGGGCGGCCAGGCAGGTGGCCGCCCGGGCGCTGCCGGCGGCGGCCAGGGGCTCCAGGGCCGACCGGCGGGCGGCCATCGCGGCGAACTCCGCGCCGACGAAGAAGGCGTTCCCCAGCAACAGCGCGAGGGACACCCACAGGGCCGCGGCGTGGCTCATCATCGCTCCTGAGTCGTCACGTCCGGTGTCACCGAGCCAGGATCGGGGACGAGCCGCACCCGGGCGACCCGCATCCCCTCCATGCGCTGCACCTTGAGCGTCCAGCCCGCAACGGTCACCGTGTCGCCGCGTTGCGGGATCCGCCCCACCGCCGCCATGACGAACCCGCCGAGGGTCGTGTATGCCGCGCCCTCCGGCACCGGGACGCCCAGCCGGTGGCGGGCCTCGTCGGGCCGCCAGGTGCCCGGCACCGACCAGGAGCCGTCCTTGGCCCGGCGGCCGGTCACCCCCGACCAGTCGTGTTCGTCGGCGATGTCCCCGACGATCTCCTCCACGACATCCTCGAGGGTGACCACGCCTGCGGTGCCGCCGTATTCGTCGACGACGACCGCCAGCTGCAGACCGGACTCGCGCAACTGCACCAGCAGGGCGTCCAACAGGATGGTCTCGGGGACCAGGACGTGCGGGACCATGAGGGCCGAGACGGGGACCAGCCCCCGGCGCTCCGGGGGAACCGCCAGCGCCCGCTTGACGTGGACGATCCCGTCGACGTCGTCCCAGTCGTCGCCCACCACCGGGAACCGGGAGTGTCCGGTGCGCCGGGAGGTGTCCACGACATCGGCAGCGGTCGCCGTCCGGTCGATGTTCGTGGCCCGCAACCGCGGGGTCATCACATCGGCCGCGGTCCGGTCTCCGAAGTCCAGGGTGCGGGTAACCCGCTCGGCGGTGGTCTCCTCGATCGTGCCGACCTGAGCCGACCGGCGGACCAGGCTGGCCAGCTCCTGCGGGGTGCGGGCCCCGGAGAGCTCCTCCTGGGGCTCGATGCCCATCCCGCACAAGAAGCCGTTTGCTGAGCCGTTGAGCAGGGCGATGAGGGGCTTGGCCCCCGCCGAGAAGATCCGCACCGGCAGGGCGACGATCTTGGCCGTCGGCAGCGGTGCCGAGATCCCGAGGAACTGCGGGACGAGTTCACCGAAGACCATCGACAGCATCGTCACGAGCAGCAGCGCCGCGAGGGTCGATACCGACTCGACCGAGTCGGCCGGCAGCACCGTGGCCAGCGGAACCGAGAGCAGCCGGCCGATCGATGGTTGGGCGAGATAGCCGACGAGCAGGGTGGTCAGGGTGATGCCGACTTGTGCGGCCGACAGCTGTGTGGACAGTCGGCGCAAGGATGCCAGGACGCTCCGGGCCCGAGTGTCACCGGCGTCGATGGCCTGCTGGACGGTCGGGCGGTCGAGCGCGACGAGGGAGAACTCGGTCGCCACGAACACCGCGGTGCCCACGGTGAGGACCACCGCCAACAGCGCCAGCGCCCATTCGCCCATGATCGGCCAACTGTATGTCAGTGGCGGACCGGTGGGCGCTGCCCTGGGGACGCCGGCCTGGGGGGACACCCTGACCCGCCCCTGAACCGACTCTGAATTCCGCGTGTTCGGCTGGCACTGCGGCCCCCGGCCGGGTTGAGATGGTCGGTATGACACCTGCCTCGGAGATTGCGGTGCGCCGATGACCGCCCAACCCCTCTCCCCCGCCCAAGCCCCAGACGGTCAGCGGATCGTCGTCTCCGGGCTCACCAAGCGCTTCGGTTCGCTCGCCGCCGTGGACAACCTCGACTTCACCGTCGAACCCGGCCGGGTCACCGGCTTCCTCGGCCCCAACGGCGCCGGGAAGACGACCACCTTGCGCATGCTCCTCGGCCTGGTCCAACCCACTTCCGGATCGGCGACGATCGGCGGCCGGAACTACCGGGACCTGCCGAATCCGCTGCGGGCGGTCGGCGCCGCCCTGGAGTCGACGAACTTCCACCCCGGTCGCAGCGGCCGGAACCACCTGCGTGTGCTCGCGGCCGCGAGCGGCATACCGGATCGACGGGTCGACGAGCTCTTGGAACTCGTCGGCATCCCGGCGGCCGCGCGCCAACGGGCCGGGGGCTACTCGATGGGGATGCGCCAGCGGCTCAGCCTCGCCGGGGCTCTGCTCGGCGACCCGCAGGTCCTGCTGCTCGATGAGCCGGCCAACGGCCTGGACCCGGAGGGCATCCGCTGGCTGCGACAGTTCCTGCGCCACCTGGCCGGACAGGGCAAGACGATCCTCGTCTCCAGCCACATGCTCTCCGAGGTCGAGCAGACGGTCGACGATGTCGTCATCATCGCCAACGGCCGCAGTGTCGCGCAGGGGCCGATCGCCTCGCTGCGTGGCGAGCCGACGGTGTTCGTCCGGGCCGCCCGCAACGACGACCTGTCCAGTGCCCTGCTGGCCGGCGGGCTGGTCTCCCAACCGGCGGACGAGGGCGGGCTCGTGGTCAAGACCGCAGAACTGGCCAAGGTCGGCGAACTCGCCTTCCGCGGCGGCATACCGATCCACGAACTGCGCCCGCTGGCCAGCGATCTCGAAGACCTCTTCCTCCGACTCACCTCCGCTCCCGAACATCGAAACCGCAACCTGGGTGGCTACTCCGCTGACCCGTCGCCGGCGCAGCTCGCCCCGGCCGAACACCTCGAAGGGCCGGTGCAGTGATGCTCCTCGCGATTCGATCCGAACTCCGCAAGTTCTTCACGACCCGGTTGTGGTGGGGGATGGCGATCGGGGTGGCGGTGTCCGCCGTCGCATTCGCCCTGTTGACCTCGCTGACGGCGGGACTGGAGGTCTCCCCGGGCGTCAAGACCCCCGGCCTCGATGACCCGGCAGTGGTGCGCGGGGTCTACTCCAGCGGGCTGTCCGTCGCCTACCTCATGACATTGGCCGTCGGGGTGATGATGATCGGTGCGGAATACCGCCACAAGACGATCACTGGCACCTTCCTGGCCCGACCGCGCCGGGCCGTGGTCATGGCCGCCAAGGTCGCCGCCCTCCTGGTCATCGGTGCCTTCTACGGCGTGATCTCCATGGGCACCTCGGTCATCACCGGCGCGAGCGTCATCGCGGCCAAGGGCTACAGCGCGTTCCCGGACGCCTCCGTGTGGCGCACCGTCGCACTCGGGCTGCTCGTGCTCGGTCTGTGGGCCTTGATCGGCCTGGGGATCGGGATCCTCATTCCGAACCAGGTCGCCGCACTGCTCATCTCGATCGGCGTCGCCTGGATCGTCGAACCGTTGTTGGCCCAGCTGGTCCTGCCGCTGTGGGAATGGGGCCGAACGGCCGCTCAGTACTTCCCCAGCGCCGCCACCCAGGCCACCATGGCGGTGAGCGCGCAGAGCGGCTTCGACCCGACCCAATCGTTGAAGATGCTGCCCTGGTGGGGAGGCGCGACAGTCCTGGCCGGCTATGCGGCAGTCATGGCGATCATCGGGACGCTGCTCACCCTCCGTCGCGACGTGACCTGAGCGGCGCGGCATACCTCTCGCGGGGCTCCTGACCGCCCGCCGGTATGCCGTCCCACGCCCCGAGGTGCCCGCGTCGCCGACGCGGGCACCTCGGCGCTTCCGCGCGGTTTCCACCGCGCCTTTGGTGCGCGTCCGCCTGCCGGGGCCGGTAGAAGCTCGCTCGGCCAGCGGGCTAGGCTGGGGACCGGCCGGACGGGCCGCGGGCTCACCGGTCGATGACCCCTGCACCCCGTCACCGACGTCACCGTCGACGCACCCGAAAGAGGCGAGGCACCCGTGCCCGACCAGTCGAGTAGCAACCCCATCGCCTCGTTCGGGCCCAATGAGTGGCTCGTCGACGAGCTCTACGAGCAGTGGCTCCACGACAAGGACTCCGTGGACCGCGCGTGGTGGGAGTTCTTCGAGGACTACAAGCCCGGCCACCCCGCCGGGCCGGTGGGCAACGGCGCTCCCGCGGTCGCCGCTCCGCCGCCCGCGCTGCCGGTCAGCCCGCCCGCCCGTGAGGCGGCTGCCGGCGGGTCGGCCCCCGCTGGTGCGCCGGCCCCCGCAGGTGGGGCTGCGGCAGCTCCGGCCGGTCCGCTGCCGCGAGACATCGCCCCGCCGAAGTCGACGCCCCCGCCCTCGGAGGCGGAGGTTCGACCGCTGCGTGGTCCCGCCGCGCGCGTCGTGACGAACATGCAGTCCTCGCTCGAGGTGCCGACGGCGACGTCGGTCCGCTCGGTGCCGGCGAAGCTGCTCATCGACAACCGGGTCGTCATCAACAACCACCTGGCCCGTTCCCGCGGAGGGAAGGTGTCCTTCACCCACCTCATCGGCTATGCCCTCGTCAAGGCGCTCAAGGCCCTGCCGGAGATGAACCACGCCTTCGGCGAGCAGGACGGCAAGCCCGTCGTCATCGCCCCCGCCCACGTCAACCTCGGGCTGGCCATCGACCTGGCCAAGCCGGACGGCACCCGCCAGTTGCTCGTCCCCTCGATCAAGTCGGCCGAACTCATGGACTTCGTCCACTTCTGGTCGGCCTACGAGGAGATGGTCAAGAAGGCCCGCGGCGGCAAGCTCACCGTCGACGACTTCGGTGGGACGACGATCTCGCTGACCAACCCGGGGACGATCGGGACGGTCCACTCGGTGCCTCGGCTCATGCAGGGCCAGGGCGCCATCATCGGGGTCGGCGCGATGGAATACCCGGCCGAATGGCAGGGCGCCTCCAACGAGACGCTCAACCGCAACGCCGTGTCGAAGATCCTCACGCTCACCTCGACCTACGACCACCGGATCAT
>CAZNLX010000040.1:0-11335 GCA_964573925.1 uncultured Intrasporangiaceae bacterium | reverse complement strand
GCCAGCCTCATTCCGTTCTCCTGTCTCACGAAATCCGGCCCGCAGCAACGCTTTTCGGCTCGGGACGTTGTCGTATGCCGTGTGCGCCGTGACCGTGGCGCCGCTCGCCTGCGCGGCCGGCGCGGCCAACCGCAGGGCGTCGGTGATGAGGCCCTGACCCCGGGCCGACTCGACGAGCCCGAAACCCAGCTCGACATGACCATGCGGATCCGCCGGGTCGGGCGGGCCGTAGAAGCCCAGGGTCCCCACGACGAGGTTGTCGGACCGCCGGATGACCAGCCGAGTGCCCCACTCCCGACCCGGGGTCCCTTCCGGGACGCCGCCGACGACGGTGCCGTCGAGGTCGTCCTGACGCGGGAAGCCGGCCGCCCACTCCGGCAGGCACCGCCTCGGGTCCGTCGACCCGGCAACCCCCGCGGCGTGCATGGCCTCGACCTCGGCGGCGCTCGCCAGTGCCAGCGTGACCAGCCTCCCGAGCAGCGGCCGCTGCGACAGGGGACGCGCGGCATACCCGATGGGGACGTCCGGCAGGGTGATCCAGTGCCTTCGGGTGCCGTCGCGGACGTCTTCGAGGACTCCCCCGGCCCGCTCGATGACCCGGGCCGAGGCGGTGTTGTCCTCGGCGCAGGTGACGAGCACCGGGTTGATCCCCATCCGAGCTGCCTCGGCGAGGGTGAGCCGCAGCGCCTGCCCGGCCACGCCCTGGCCCCGGGCGTCCGGGGCGACGGCATACCCGATGTGTCCGCCCTCGACCTTCAGGAGGTGGTCGTTGAGTTCGTGGCGCAGCGAGGTCACCCCGACGATCTCGCCGTCGCGAACGACCCAGCGCGAGGACGCCGGCACCCAGCCGTCGGGCATCCCGACACCTGCCTCGGCAGCCAGCAGCCTCTGGACCCAGTCCTGGAAGACCTGCGGGTCGGCCAGGCGGTGCAGGTCGACACCGAAGGCGTAGGCGCCGGGAATGTGGCCGTCCGTCCCGTACCGACCGAGGAAATCGAGCCACTCGCGGTGCCAAACGACCGACGGCGCACGCAACTCGATCACCCCGCCAGCCTAGGTGGGAGCAGGAGTATGACACGATCGGTTTTGTGATCCGCTACGCCCAACTCGAACGCCACGCCCTCGCCGACACCATGCTCGCCGTCGGGCCGGACGCCCCGACGCTCTGCGGCACCTGGCGGGTGCGCAACCTGGCCGCTCACCTCGTCATCCGGGAGACCCGGCCGGACCTGGCCGCAGGGATGTTCATCCCGAAGCTCCGCGACCGGTTGGAGAAGGCGCAGGCCGAGCTGGCCGCCGGCGACTTCGAGAACCTCGTCGAGCGGCTCCTCTTCGGGCCGCCGCGATGGGGGGTCATGGGCATCCCCGCGGTCGACAGCCTGGCCAACCTCCTGGAGTTCTACGTCCACCACGAGGACGTCCTGCGGGCCGCCCCCGAGTGGACGCCCCGTGAGCTGGAACCACGCAAGGCCGAGGAGATCTGGAACGGGCTGGGCCGGATGGCAGGCGTGCTCTACCGCAAGTCCCCGGTCGGAGTCATCCTCGTCGCCGACGGCGTCGGACGTCATGTCGCCAAGCGCCCCGACGAGGGCGGTTCGGCGGTGGTGCGCGGTTCCGTGGCAGAGGTCGTGCTCTACTCCTACGGTCGCCGCGACGTCGCCACGGTCAAACTCTCCGGACCCGACTCGGCCATCTCCGCCCTGACCAACGCGACCCTGTCGCTCTGACCGTCCACCGCGCCGGTATGCCGCGCACCCCACGGCGCCGGTCCCGCCAACCCGCCGGGGCGGCGGGGTTGGCCGGGGTCGCCGCGGTGCTCGCCCTGACCGCGTGCATGCCCGAGTTGCCGACCCACCCGACGACACGGGGCACGGTTGCGGTGAGTTCGGCGACGGCCGCGGCCGCCTCGGTCCAGCCGCCGGTCCCGTCCCCCACCTCGTTGGCATCCGCCACCTCGCCCACGTCCGCCGCTTCCCTCGGGCAGAGCGTGGCGGGGGTCGACGTCTCCAGCTACCAATCTCGGGTCGACTGGCCCGGGCTGTGGGCGAGCGGTCACCGGTTCGCGTGGGTGAAGGCAACCGAGGGAGTCACCTACGTCAGCCCCACGTATGCTGCACAACGCTCGGGCGCGCTCGCGGTGGGGATGCTCGTGGGCGGCTATCACTACGCCCGGCCGGCCTCCTCGGGTGGGGCCGCCCAGGCCCGGCACTTCCTGGCTCACGGCGGGGGGTGGACACCGGACGGACGGACCCTCCCGGGCGCCCTGGACCTCGAACCCGCCACGACGACAGACCCCTGCCACGGATTGACCGTCCCCGAGTTCGTCGGCTGGGTCGAGGACTTCGTGCGCACCTACCGGGCGGCCATCGGCCGTCCCCCGGTGATCTACGTCGCCACCGCGATGTGGCAGCGCTGCCTGGGCGACAACACCTCGGTCGGCGCGGACAGCCCGCTGTGGCTGTTCGACCACGACGGCCCGATGGGTCCGCTGCCTGCCCGATGGAACCGTCCGACGGTGTGGCAGCGGGGTGTGGAGAACAACCTCGACCGCAACGTCTTCCTCGGTGGGGAGGCGGAGCTCCGACGGTGGGCGAGCACTCCCTGACCGGGCGTCAGGTGAGCTTGACCGGGGTGACGAGGTCGGCGTAGACCAGCAGGACGGTCATGCCGATGAGCACGGTCGACACGGCATACGCGATGGGCAGGCCCTTGGCGACGTCGACGTAGCCCGGGTCTGGACGGCCGGCGAGCCTCGCGAAGACCCGCTTGGTCCCCTCCCACAGGGCCCCGACGACCTGGCCACCGTCGAGCGGGAGCAGGGGCAAGAGGTTGAACAGGAAGAGCGCAAGATTGAGCCCGAAGAGCAGCCCGATCATCTGACCAGCGATCGAACGGGGGGTCTCGGGGCCGTTCTGACCACTGACGATCTCGCCGCCGACCCTGGCCACTCCGACGACCGACACGGGTCCGTTGGGATCCCGCTCGGACTGCCCGATGATGGCCTGGAAGACCCCGATCATCTTCTCCGGGACGCGCAGCAGAACGCCACCGGTGGCCGCGAGCATCCGCCCGAGCGCGGCAGGCACCGCGGTCACCGGTTCGCGGACATGGTCGACGCTGGCACTCGCCCCCAGGAAGCCGACCGTCTCGGTGACGACCGCCCCGTCCGGGCCGATCGCGACCCGACCCTGCTCGGTGTATGCCGCCCGGGTCACTTCGGCGATCCGCGCGGTGACCGCCACGCGAGTGCCTCCGCGGTCGACAACCATCGGCAGGTCCTGGCCGGACGAGGTCCGGATCGCCGCGGTCACCTCGCTCCACAGGCGGACCGGCACCCCGGCCACTTCGACGATGGTGTCCCCCACGGCCAGGCCGGCGGCGGCTGCCGGCGCCTGCGGGTCGCCCGGGGCGCAGTCGGCGAAGGGCTTGGCGACCGTCGGAACACCGGTGGGCACACAGTCGGCGACCTTGGAGACCCGAGGGACGAGTGCCTGGACGCCGACGCCGGTCAGCAGCACGGTGAGCAGCACGATCGCCAGGGCCAGGTTCATCAACGGACCGCCCAGCATGACCGCGACCTTCTTGGGGACCGAGAGCTTGTAGAAGACCCGGTTCTCGTCGCCAGGGGCCACCTCGTCCATCGACTGCTGCCGGGCCTCGTCGACGAGGGCGCCGAGTCGACCGGTCGACATGGGGCGCAGCCGGCCGGGGTCGTCACCGGGACGCGGTGGGATCATCCCGATCATCCGAACGTAACCGCCGAGCGGGATTGCCTTGATCCCGACCTGGGTCTCCCCCATGGTCCGGGACCAGACCGTCGGGCCGAACCCGATCATGTACTGCGTGCACTTGACCCCGAACCGTTTGGCCGGGATGAGGTGGCCGAGTTCGTGCAGGGCGATCGACACGCCCACACCGAGCGCGACGAGCAGGATGCCCAGCACGTAGTAGACCGTCGTCACGAAGGCTCCTCACCGAGGCCGAGCACCCGCCGGGCCTCGTCACGCGCCCATTGGTCGGCACGCAACACCCCTGCAACGTCGAGGCCGCCCGAATCACTCCCGGTGCCCGCGCGGCACACCTGGTCCGCAGGTCCGGTGACGTGCCGGTCGAGCACCCGCGCGACGGTGTCGACGATGTCGGTGAAGCGAATCGTCCGGTCGTGGAAGGCGTCGACGCAGACCTCGTTGGCCGCGTTGTAGACGGCCGGGCCCGTGCCACCCGCGGTGCCGGCCCGGCGGGCGAGTGCGACGGCAGGGAAGGCCTCGTCGTCCAGCGGCAGGAACTCCCAGGACTGGGCTGCGGTCCAGTCGGTGGGCACGTCAACGTCGGGCAGCCGGTCCGGCCAGGACAGGCCCAGGGCGATCGGCACGAGCATTCGGGGCGGACCCACCTGGGCCATCGTGGACCCGTCGTGGAACTCCACCATCGAGTGGATCTGCTGCTGCGGGTGCACGACGACGGCGATCCGGTCGAACGGGATGTCGAAGAGCAGGTGAGCCTCGATGACCTCCAGACCCTTGTTGACCAGGGTGGCCGAATTCGTCGTCACGACCCGCCCCATGGCGAAGTTGGGGTGGGCCAGCGCTTGCTCGGGGGTGACGTCGTGCAGGGCTGCGCGCGGCATACCGCGGAACGGGCCGCCGCTGGCGGTGAGGACGAGCCTGCGCACCTCCGCGGCGCGCCCGCCCCGCAGGCACTGGGCGATGGCGCTGTGTTCGCTGTCCACCGGCACGATTTGGCCGGGAGCCGCGGCCGCCTTGACCAGTGGTCCACCGACGATGAGGGACTCCTTGTTGGCCAGGGCGAGCGTGCTGCCGGCCCCCAGCGCGGCCAACGTGGGTTCCAGTCCGATCGCTCCGGTCATCCCGTTGAGGACGACGTCGACCGGGCGGGCGGCGACCTGCGCGCTGGCCTGGGCCCCGACGAGAATCTCCGGCCGGTATGCCGCCCGCCCCGCATCGGCCGCGACGGCCTGGACCGCCGCGCGAATCTCGTCGAGGCTGCCTCGAGCGACCCCGATGACCTGTGCGTCGAGTTCCACGGCCTGGCGGGCCAGTGACCTGACGTCGGCGCCCCCGGCCGTCACCCCGACGACCCGGTAGCGGCCTGGGTGGGTGCGCAGCACCTCGACCGCCTGGGTGCCGATCGAACCGGTGGAGCCCAGCAGGGTGAGGGTTCGGACGGCCTGGTCGGGGGTCTGGGTCACCCCGGCATTCTCCCCCACCGTCAGGGCAGCGAGATGGTGACGCCCTTGGAGGTGAAGTCCTCGTGGAGTTCGATCGAGGTCAGGGTGGTGCCGCTGGGCACCTCGAAGGGCAGCACACCGTTGGCGGTCGCGCCCGGTGCCACCGGGTCCAGGAAGGTCGCCCCGTCGTCGACGAAGATCATCGCGGCCATGTCGACGTACTGGGTCTTCCCGGCAGCGTCGACCGCCTCTTGGTAGAAGGGGTTGAAGTCGAATCGCTTGGTCCCCTTGTTCGTCATTGACACCGCGACCAGGCAGAAGGCTCCCTTGGTGGACTTCTTGACCAACGGCGGGGTGCCGATCGAGGACTTCGAGCAGTCGATGCCCGTGACGGTGAACTGCACATTGCCGTCGGTGGCGGTCTTGCCGCTCAGCGGCGTGTTGCCCCCGCTCGCGGTGCCCGATCCGCTGGCGCCGGTGGAGCTCGACGGTGCGGCCGACGAGCCGCTCGCCGAACTGTCCGACGGCTTCGCGGTCGTCGGCTTCGGCGTCGCCGGAGCGGTGATGCGCACCGTCGGCGTGGTGACAGTCTTGATGTCGTTGGTGATCGAGCGCAGGGCCAGGATCGCCACCGTGGCCAGTCCGGCGAGGATGACCACGGCGAGGCCGACCCAGAACCACCATGCCTTCCAGAACGGGCGCGGCGGCCGCGGTGAGCGCTCGCCCGGGGCCATCGCGTGCGCGGGCCGGTAGCCCGCCGGGCTCGGCGACCCCGTGGCCGGTGGGTAGGACTGCGGGAAGGCGGTCGTCTCCGTTGCGGACGAAGGCTCGGCGACGGGGGTGTAGGGCTGCGGGGAGTATGCCGGCGGGTAGGGGTCAGCGGCCGGCTGGGCGGGCGACGCCTCGGGGGCCGGCGGCACCGGCAACGGGTGCCATTGGTAGTCCTCGCCCAGCACGTATCCGTTGGCTGTGTCGCCCGGCTTGTACGTCATGGCGTATCCCCTCGAGATGCCGATCGGTGGTCCGGGGCGGCTCCCGAACCGCTCCTCACCCTACCCTTTCGGGCGCACCGGGGCCCGGGCACCGGCCGGAATTCGGCCCCGTCAGCGGTCGACGATGGTCACCGTGAGATCCGCGCGTTCCTCGTCGATCTCCCGGAGCAGCTCGCGCACGGCGACGTAAGTCGGCTTGTCGAGGCTGCGCAACACCGCAACCCCGTCCCAGATGACCTCGATCGGGCGTCCCTGTTCGTCACTCAGCTCGCGAAGGGCGTCGATGAGCGCGTCGTAGTTGCGCCCGAACCAGCCGGGCAACCCGAGTCCTTCGGCGAAGGCGGTGAGGACCGACTGCTTGTCCATCCCACCGACGACCAGCCGGACGCTACGCCCCGCACCTTGCGCCTCGGCGACGACCCCCTTGAGGTCGGCCCTGCGGCCCAGCATCCTCATCGGCCCTCCCGGAACGGGTCGCAAAGCACTGCCATGTCATCCGAAGGCTATCCGAAGGGGCCATCCCGGACCGAGGCGCCCTACCCCGCAAGAGCACCGCAGCAGCCCCCGGTTGAGTGGTACGGCCGGCACGATCGGGCCGGACTAGCTTCCCTCACGAATTCGTCGGAAGCTCTGGTAGTGGTCGGCGGTGTAGTAGCGCTCGCCTCCCGCCCCAGCGATGATTCTGCGCGCTCCTCGGTCGTCCGACCCCGGGGTCTCCACGGTGTACTCCTTGTAGTAACCGCTTGACTTCTTCGGCAGGAGCCCCTCGCGATTGCCGAAGGTCTGATCGTCGTTGCGCGGATAGGGATATGGCCCACCCGCGCGGATCAGCGCCAGGGTGCGCTGAGCCTGCACCGGAAGGGCCGACTCGTCGATCCAGCGCAACCCGCTCACCGGGTCGACTGCCGACGACCCACCAGGGCTACCGGCCCGACTCGCCGTCACGGTGGCCTTGGCGGATCCACCCGAGGCGGCGACGCCCGCTCCCGGGTCACGCTGGAGCACGAACGCCGCGACGACCCCGATCGCCACCAGGATCGCCAGGACGGCGACGATCTGCAGCAACTGCCGAGTCGATCGGCTCATCGTGGCGGGCATGGTGCCTATTGTGCAGGCCCGGGGTGCGCCGCGGAGATCACCGTGGGGTGGTTGACGCGGGCGGCTCACTCGACGAAGACGCGCTCCTCGATGAGTTGTTCCTGAACCATCCGACCATGGTTGTCAAAGCGGCCCTCGTGGAAGCGCTTCTCGAACTCCATGCTCACGTCGGTCCGCCCGCCGCGGTTCTTCTCGACAGTGAGCACCACCCAGCCCTTGAACCGCTCGGCGTTGCTCACGTCGTACATGAGGTGGTGCCTCGCGACGACGTCGTACTTGCCGTTGAGGATGAGCGCGATGTCCGCCTCGTAGGCCAGCGCCGAGGACCCTCGCAGGTCGTGCAGGCGCATCCGGCGCCCGGAGACCAGAGCCGCCTTCTCGGCCGCAACGACCGCCACGACGGGCACGTCGGCCCGCAGGGCGAGGTCCTTGAGCCCCTCGACGATGCGAGTGACCCGTTCCTCCTCGGTGGGCGGGTCGCCCGGCGCCGGGACCTTCTGGAGGTAGTCGACGAGCACGAGTGGCTCCTGACCGGTGGACCGCAGCGCGTCGACCGTTGCCCCCAGTTCGGGGAGCCCGGTCGACGCTCCACTGGACTCGTGCAGGTGCAGGCGCGCGGCATACTCCCGCTGAGCCAGCACCCCCTCGACCGCGCCGGGCAGCGGGCCCAGCCGGTCCAGCAGCCGGTCCCCGGCGCTGCCCGGGGCCTCGAAGACCGAACGGATCTGGGCCAGGGTGGCACATCCCGGCCCGGCGACCAGGCTGACCTCCAGCGCGATGAGGCGTTCGAGCAGGGTCCGGGCCTCGTGCTCGTAGGAGAAGACGACGGCGCTGCGCCCGGCGGCAACCGCGTTGCGGACCAGTTGCAGAGCCATCGTCGTCTTGCCCAGTCCCTGCGGCCCACCGAGGAGCGTGAGTTCGCCCCCTCGAAGGCCTCCCCCGAGGTGGCCATCAAGGGGTTCGAAACCGGTCGGCCAGATGGACGCGCCCACCCGCCGACCGGCGTGCAGGGACGCATCGGCGTCGCGCAGCAGGTCCGCGAGGGTCGTCACCCCCGGGATCTGGTGCTCAACGGCCGACCGGCTCTCCATGTCCCCATTCGATCAAGCTGGGGCCGAAGCCTCACCGTTTCCCGCAGAAGTCGACCCGTTCGGACGATGCCTCATGAGCGGACCTTGGCTCAGGGCGCGATGCCGACGTACTTCACCTCGAGGTATTCGTCGATGCCCTCGAAGCCACCTTCGCGCCCGAACCCGCTGGCCTTGACCCCGCCGAACGGGGCGGCCGGGTTGGAGACTACGCCCTGGTTGATCCCGACCATGCCGAATTCGAGCTCTTCGCTGATCCGCAGGGCGCGCGCCAGATCGCGGGTGAAGGCATAGGCGACCAGCCCGTATGCCGTGTCGTTGGCTCGCGCGATCGCCTCCGCCTCGGTGGCGAAGGTCGAGATCGGGGCGACCGGGCCGAAGATCTCCTCGACCGCGATCCGGGCGGTGGTCGGGACGTTGGTGAGGACGGTGGGGGTGTAGAACCAGCCCTTGCCGGGCAACGGCCCGCCGCCGGTGAGGACCGTGGCGCCGCCGGCGATCGCCTCCTGGACGAGAGCGTCGACGCCCTCACGCGCCTTGCGGTCCACCAGCGGGCCGACGTCGACGCCCTTGACGGTGCCCTTGCCGACTCGCAGGGCAGCCATCCGTTCGGCGAACCGCCGGCCGAACTCCTCGGCCACCGATTCGTGGACGAGGAACCGGTTGGCCGCCGTGCACGCCTCGCCGATGTTGCGCATCTTGGCCAGCATCGCCCCGTCGACCGCCCGGTCGAGGTCGGCGTCCTCGAAGACGATGAAGGGGGCGTTCCCGCCGAGTTCCATGGACAGGCGCAGCAGGCCCTGAGCCGACTGCTCGACGAGCCGCTGGCCGACCTCGGTCGAGCCGGTGAAGGTGAGCTTGCGCAGCCTCGGGTCACGGATGATCGGCTCCATGACCGCGCCGGTGTGGGCGGTCGTGATGACGTTGAGGACCCCCGCAGGCACCCCGCACTCGATGAGCACCTGGGTGAGCAGGAGCATCGTCAGGGGGGTCTGGCTGGCCGGCTTGACGACCATCGTGCAGCCCGCGGCGATGGCCGGGCCGATCTTGCGGGTGCCCATGGCCAGCGGGAAGTTCCACGGCGTGATCATGAGGGTCGGGCCGACCGGCTGCTTCATCGTCATGAGCCGGGTCGCCCCGTTGGGGGACACGGCATACCGGCCGTGGATCCGGACCGCCTCCTCGCTGAACCAGCGGAAGAACTCCGCGCCGTAGAGGACCTCACCGCGGGCCTCGGCCAGCGGCTTGCCCATCTCCAGCGTCATGAGCAGGGCGAAGTCGTCGGTGCGGGCGATGATCGCCTCGTAGGCCCGGCGCAGGATCTCGCCGCGGTCCCGGGGTGCGGTGCGGGCCCACGCGTGCTGCGCAGCCACCGCCGCGTCGAGAGCGGCCTTGCCGTCCGCCACGGTGGCGCTCGCGACGTGGGCGAGCACCCGGCCGGTCGCCGGGTCGTCGACGGGCAGGGTGGCACCGTCGGACGCGGCCCGCCAGGCCCCGTCGATGAACAGGCCTTTGGGGACGGATTCGAGCAGGGCGGTCTGGCTCAGGGCCATGACTTGTTCTCCTTGGGTGACAACGGGTATGCCGCTGGGTCGCGAGGGTGCGGAAACGTCGGGACAGGGGTCGGACGAGGATCAGACGGAGGCGGCGAAGGCGTCCGCGAGGATCGCCATGCCCTCGTGGAGCAACTCGTCGCTGATGACCAACGGGGGCAGGAAGCGGAAGACGTTGCCGAGCGTGCCGCAGGTGAGCGTGACCAGACCCTGGGCGTGACAGGCCTTGTTGATGGCGGCGGCGAGCGCCGCCGCGGGCTCCTTGGTCTGCGGGTCGGTGACCAACTCCATGGCGATCATCGCGCCGCGGCCGCGGATCTCGCCGACCTGCGGGTAGATCGCGGCGAGCTTCTCCAGGTCGGCCCGCAGGATCGCCTCGATCTGCCGGGCCCGCGTGCGCAGGTCGAGCTCCTCCATCGTCTCGATGGCCGCCAGGGCAGCGGCGCACGCGACCGGGTTGCCGCCATAGGTGCCACCGAGCCCGCCCGGGTGGATCGAGTCCATGATCTCGGCCCGACCGGTGAGGGCCGACAGCGGCATACCGCCGGCGATGCCCTTGGCCGTGGTCACCAGGTCGGGCACGACGCCCTCGTCGTCGCAGGCGAACCAATCGCCGGTGCGGCAGAACCCCGACTGGACCTCGTCGGCGATGAAGAGGATGCCGTGATCGCGGCACCACTGGGCCAGGGCGGGCAGGAAGCCCCGCGGCGGTGTGATGAAACCGCCCTCCCCCTGGACCGGTTCGATGATGACGGCCGCGCAGTTCTCCTCGCCGATCTGGGCGTGGATCTGGTCGATGATGTAGTCGAAGGCCTCGTCTGCACAGTGCTGCGGGCCGCCCGGCCACCGATAGGGGTAGGCCATCGGCACCCGGTAGAGCTCGCTGGCGAACGGCCCGAACTTGTGCTTGTAGGGCATGTTCTTCGCGGTCATCGCCAAGGTGAGGTTGGTCCGGCCGTGGTAGGCGTGGTCGAAGGCGACGATGCCGTCCTTGCCGGTGTAGTGCCGGGCCACCTTGACGGCGTTCTCGACGGCCTCGGCGCCGGAGTTGAACAGGGCCGAACGCTTGGGGTGGTCCCCCGGGGTGAGCTCGTTGAGCTTCTCGCAGAGGGCGACATAGGGCTCGTAGGGGTTGACCATGAAGCAGGTGTGGGTGAGGTCGGCGACCTGGCGGGTGACCGCTTCGACGACCTTCGGTGCCGCATTGCCCACGGTGGTCACGGCGATCCCGGACCCGAAGTCGATGAGCTGGTTGCCGTCGATGTCGACGAGGATCCCGCCGCCGGCGCGCTCGATGTAGGCCGGCAGCCCGGTGCTCACCCCGGCCGAGACCGCGGACAGTTTGCGCTCGTGCATCGCGCGGGAGATCGGAAGAGCGTCGTGTAGGGAAAGAGTGTGAACGCTTGTGTAGATCTC
>CAZNLX010000039.1:0-11542 GCA_964573925.1 uncultured Intrasporangiaceae bacterium | reverse complement strand
GACAGTGGTGCCCGTGGTGGTGCCGTTGAGAAGACAGTCGATGGAGCCGAATTCCCAGCCTGGCGGAGGCGCCGCTTCGGTGAGGGTGTGGTCGAGATCAGCGTTGACCGGGATTCGGGTGATCGTCTGGCCGCCGATGATCGACAGGTCCGTTCGTCCGTCGAGGGAGGCGGGGGACAGCGTGAGTTGGAAGGCGTCACTCGTGACCTCGCTCCCGACGTCCTTGATGACGGTGAGCAGCCCCACTCCGAGGATGGTCTGCGCGATGCAGTCCTGCGGGAAAGAGTAGGTGCCACCGCTGAAGGAGCAGGCGTTGGTGAGGATCGGGGTCGTCGAGGGCTCTGGTGACACTTTGCTCACGAGCTCGCTGGCGACAATCGTGCACGTGAGCGCGGCATCGACGTCACCCGGGTGGAAGGGGTCGGCAGCGCTGCGGTCCATCGTGCACGACGAGTTGAGGCCGTCGAACACACCGTCACCGTCGGCGTCTTTGGCGAGCAGCAGTGTTGGGCTGCAGGACGTGGGGCTGTTGTCAAGCCCTCGCCGGAAAGCCGTTCGGGCGACCGGGGACCCATAGGTCCGCGGTCGCCCGAACTGGTGCCGTCCGGCGGTCAGCCGGGCGCGCGTCCTGTCGAGTGGAGGATCAGCTCGACTGGTCGGTCTCGGCGAAGTTGGAGACGATCTGCTCGAGCTGCGAAGCCAGGTCGGACAGCGAGGAGATGGTCTGGTCGGCACCGACCTTGAAGTCCTCGAAGCGCTGCTGGAAGGCGCCCGACGAGTGCTGGGTCACGAAGCCGGTCTCCACGAGTGAGCCGATCTTGCCGCGAAGCGCCATCAGCTCGCCCTTGATCTGCTCTTCCTGCGAGCGCAAGTTCGACGCTTCCGAGCGCATCGACTCGTAGTCGAGGGTGATGTTTGCCATGGTTGTTCCCTTTCTGAGGTGAGGTCACGGGCGGACGCCCGTGTCATTCGGTGAAGAGCTCGTCCCCGAGCAGCAGGTCCTTGATGGGGTCGAGAGCCAGCGCGAGGAGCGCGATGTCCTGGGTGACGCAGATCCCGACGAGGTCGACGACGACCCCCTCCGCGTCCGGGCGACGCACCACGCAGGTGAGCGTGGCGGTCGGCACGACAGCGCCGCCGCCGTCGAACTCGACGAGGGGTTCCTCGACGACCGAGATGCTCAGCAGGCCGCACGGGTGACCGGCCGGGTCGAGAACCGGGGCGAGGTAGCCGCCGCCGGCCTCCGCCTCGTCGGCCGCGGTGAGCATCCGGTGGATCGCCTCCTGGTCGCCGTCGTCATCGGTGAGGACCAGGGCCGCGATGTCGACCATGAGCCCCCAGGTCGAGATGTCCGGGATGAACAGCAGACGGGCGCTGAAGCCCTCAGGCCGGGGAGCGCTCGCGGCCGCGAAGAAGGCCTCCGCGAGGTGAGCCTGCAGCTCGGGGCCGTTCTCCCGGGCGGCGAGCTGCAACTCGTCGGCCGTCGACGCAGCCTGGGCCTCGGCCCAGCTCCGCCGGTCCGCCTCCTCGAGGTCGAGGGCGATGAAGAACCAGCTCGGCTGGCCCTCCCCCGGCAGGTTCGGCTGCTGAGTGATCGGGTCGATGGTGATCATGACTCCACCCAGGTGAACGTCGAGAGGACCGAGTCGAACATGGCGGTGATCTGCTCCTGCAGTCCGTCGATGGGCGCTCCGGTGGGACTGAATGCCGAGGCGTAGGCCTCCACCCAGGCCTCCCGGTCGTCGGGCAGGCCGATCCGGTAGGTGAGGGTGAATTGAGTGGATCCCGTGACGCCGGCGGTGTCGGCCTGGGAACGCAGGTTCTCCGGCAGGTCGGCGGCGGCCTTCTGCGCCGCTTCACCGGTGACGTCGGTCTGGGTCCAACTACGCAGTGCGACGGCGGTGTCCAGGTCGAACACCTGAGCGTGTGGGTCGGACCCGGCCTGCGAGGCAAGGGCGACCAGCGGCTCGATGTCCTCCGGCCAGATCAGCGGACGGATTGCGACCATCGCCTGCAAGATCGACGCGGGGCTGCGCGGCCCGGCGAAGAAGACGACCACAGCGCCCTCGTCGCGAAGCTGGGCCAGGGCCGAGAACCACCGCTGCGCGGCATACGCGGACACCTGCTCCCGGAACTCGGGGTAGGCACGCAGGCCGTACTCCCGGGCGATCTCGCGGATCTGGTCCTCGTCCGGCTGGGCCGGGTCGACCCGCACCCACTCGGCGGGACAGATAACGTCAAAGGCTTTCATGCCGGTGCCCCCACATAGACGCGCTGGCAGTTCATGACCGGCTGCGGATAGCAGGGCGGTGGCGCGCACGTCCCCGGCAATCGAGGTAGGTAGGGGGTCGGACGGAGCACTCCGGGGTCGTGGACCACCTTCAGGACGAGGGGCTTCACGACGTAGTTTCGGATCAGCCCCTCGGCACCCTTGATGATCTTGAGTGCCGTGCTCGCGCGGATCGTCGGAACGAGGCGAATGACCTTGTATGCCGCGTACCGAACACCCTTGATGACGTTGTGGACCTGGGCGCCCAACTTCGGCACGATGGCCCGGCCCACCTTGCCCAGGACCTTGCCGGCACCCAGGCCAACCGCGGTGAAGGCGGCTTCCACCCAGAAGGACTTCCAGTCACCCGTTTTGCGAGCCTTCCCGAACTCACCGGCCATCTTCAGACCCGCCGCGGCGAACCCCACCACGGTTCCGGCGATGGCCAACGGCGGGAAGAACACGCCGGCGACCTTCAACCCGAGGCTGAGGTAGCCGAGGCCGGTCCCCCAGGCGCTCAGGGAGCCGGCGTGGTCCTTGAGCCAGCTGTCGACCTTGTGGAAGAACTCCTGGACGTGGTCGACGATGGTGTCGTTGAGCCCGCTCGCCTCCATCGCCCGCTTGATGATGCTCGCGGCATTCTCGGCAGCGGAGTCGCGTTGGTTGCAGATCTGCTTCAGGGCGTCCTTGACGTTCTGGATGTTGCTCTTCTGGGCGGCACGCGCCCGCTCGTTTGCCTGGTATTGATCGACGAGGCCGTCACGCTGCGGCCCGCACGGCATGAACTGCAATTGCCAATACATCTCGTTGGAGTGGTCGTGGGCCCGCCGCTCCTGCTCCCGGAGCGGTCCAGCCTGCTGGAGGAGTTCCCACGAGCGATCACGGGCCGAGCGCAGCTCGGGGGCGTATCTGGACAGGGCGCCTGCGGCGCCGACATAGCGCGACTCGACGAGGGTCAGTCGGCCGGCCAGAGCCGTGGACTCGGCCAGAAGCTTGTCGACCGAGTAGCTGACCATGCCCGAGCGAGAGAAGCTCTCCAGAAGCCGGGCAGCCTCCCCGGCCTGCGTGGCCGTGGTCCGGAAACGACCGGCGTAGTCCTCGACGATCTCCGGCGCGCCCGGCACCGGGTCATGGTGCCAACCCAGAGGAGACCAGTCTTCCTGTCGGTAGTAGTTCACTTCGCCTTGTCCTTCGTCTTCTCGTCCTTGGGCTTCTCGAGGGCTTCCAGGGCCTCGCTGGCCGACCGGCGGGTGGCGGCCCCCGAGGAGGACGCGGCGGAGGACGCCGCGTGCCCGGAGGCCGAGCCCGAGCCGGTGACCTGGGACAACTGGTGACTGACCGCGCTGAGCGAGCTCATCGCCGCCATTCGGGTCTGGGCCGCCGACTGGGCGTTCGCGTGTGCGGCCTGCTCCTGGCGAACCGTCGCCAGAGCCGCTTCGGCGTCGGAGCCGCGCAGGGTCGCCGCACCAACGGCTGCCGCGGCCGCGGCTGGAGCGGCCAACTGGTCGAGGCGTTGCGTCGCCTCACCCATCGCCGCGTGCGCTTCGGACGAGGCGCTCCCCATCGGCGGGGGCGGCATGACCGGAGTGCCGGCGGCCGAGCCGCCGGCGGCTCCACCGCCGGACAGGGGCTCGGTCGGCGCCGCGAGCGGCGGAGCCACCGGCTCGGCCGAGCCGTCGGGGGATGTGGGGGAGGCAGCGCCTGACTCCGCTCCCGTCGGATCGGTCGCGGCTCGGTCGGGGCCGGCAGCATCGGTCGCCGCGGGGTCCGCGGGTGAGGCGGGGTCCGCGGGTGAGGCGGCCTGGCCGTCGATGCCTTCGTCAGTTCCGGTCGCAGCCGGGTCCGTGGCGCCCGCAAGCAGCCCTTCGATATCGGTGGCAGTGATCGGCGGATCGGCGGATGCCGAACCGGGAGCCTGGCCGTCCACTCCACCGAGCAGATTCCCCGCCGCCTTCGGGTCGAGGGTTCCTGTGGACGCCGCGTCGGTCGGTCGAGTGACGGTGCCGTCGGGGTTGAGGTGGTAGCCGGCCGGGAGTCGACCGAAGAGGGCCAACAGGGCGACCGCACCGGCCCCGAGTGCGGTGATCGGCAGGCCCAGCTTGACCAGGGCCTCCGCCTTCTTGCTCCAGGCGTCCAGCAGGGCGTTGAACGAGGCCGTGTCCGGATTGACGTTCGGGGGCAGACCCGGCGTCTTGGTGTCGCCCTTGTCGTTCTTGTCGCCGCCGGACTCGCCGGGTGCTGGCGGCATGGCCGGTGTCGGGTCGGCCGGAGCAGGCCCGACTCCGTCGGTGCCGGCCATCGGCGGTGACGCGGGCCCGGGACCAGGTGCCGGCGCCGGCGCGGGGGCCGGCGCGGGGGCCGGCGCGGAGGCCGGCTGAGCCATCGGAGCCGGCGGCTCGGACCGCTGATCCGGCGGCTGAGGCGGAGCCTGCGGCGGAGTCCGATCGGCGGGAGCCTGCTGCCCGCCACCTCCGACCTGGGAATTGACGATGTCTTCGTTGTAGAACTTCTCGTAGGTGTGGGAGATGTTCCCGGCGAGGGTGTCCAGCTCGTCGAGGAGTCGCCGCCGGTGGACCGACCAGTTGCCGCCGAACTCATCGAGGGTTCTGTTCAGAGTGTCATGCCCGACGGCGTCGGAAAGAACGTCGTATCCAGCCGTTGACGCCGCAATTTTTTCGCGCGCCTCGCGGGCTGCCCTGAGGCCGCTCTGGAGCAGATCCAGATCGACCTTGAGCCACGTGTTGCTGCCCATTCCGTTCTCCCTATCTCACTGCGTGTCGCTTACGCTAGACGATGCCCATTCCGACGTCCATGGGTAGTCCTCCCCATCCCGGACCGGGCTAGTTGACCAGTGGAAGTTGCACCTTGACGGCCTTTCCAGACCGCACCCAGAAGCCTCGCCCTGGTGGGAAATCCGTTCTCTTGCAACGAGGTAGTGGGGTCCTCAGGAGATTCTCACCGTCCGTCGCGTCGGGTTGCAGCAAGAGTCCGACCCGATCAGCCTTCACCTCGTTGAGCAGCGGACTGAATTTTGTCCAACTCGGACCCTCACCGTCGGCCACCAGCAGATGACCGTTACGTCGGCAGGCAGTGACCACCTCGGTGAGGGCGTTCTCGACAGCATTGTTCCCAGCAAACTCCGGGAGATACTCGACGAAGATCGCCAACGACGGCGAGTCCGGTGGCGCCGGACGTGAGGTGAGATCCTTGAGAACCTGGAGCAATTGCCCGGCATTCTCGGCCCCGGTCACCGAACTCTTCCAGATCGGCAAGCCTGCCAACGAGGACCGGCGGGCGCTGAGATGCACGAGCGGCAGGTCCGCATAGCGTCGCTTGACGGACTCGGCGAACCAGCGCATCGCCGCAGTTCGGCCCGACTGCGGGGGCCCGGAGAGCATGAGGACACCCTTGGGTTCGAAGCCCATGAGCGCCAGATCGGTGTCCCGGCAACCCAGCACCGGCAGTCCGTCGACCGCCACGGGGACCTCCTCGGCCGGCAGCAGCGCGGGCAACGAGCGGATCTTCTCGGGACGGCGCCGGAAGCGGGGAGTGAGGTCGGCGACGAGCGCCTCGAGCGCGCGCGTTTGCGCTGCGACGTTGACGTCGTCACCGAGGATCGCCAACTGCAGTTCGTAGGGAGAGCCCACCTGCAGGGCCCGCCCTGGTTTGCTCGCCAGGGTCAGCACGTCCCGAGGCACGCCGAGGGCGAGGTAGCCGTCTTCACCCGCTTGACGCAGCACGACCTTGCGCTGGAAGGCAGCCAGGACCGAAACCGGCACGACCGTAGGCCGGTCCGCCGTCATGGCGACGTGGACTCCCACCGATCGCCCCTCGGCCAGCACGGCCAGGAAGTCACTGAAGATCCCGCCCTTCCCGGCCGACATCTCGTGCTCAGCGCGGAAGGTCGAGAAGCCGTCCAGGAGCAGCAGGATCCTCGGCTCGTCGGCGATTCCGGAGATCGCCCGGTACTCGGTGAGCGTCGCGGCGCGGCGGGCGGCATACCGAATCGCTCGCTCGTCGATCGCGGACCGCAGCAGGCGCAGCAGCCGGGCCACCCGCTCCTCGTCCTCCCCCTGGACGATGCTGCCGATGTTGGGCAGATCCTCGACGAGGCTGAGCGCGCTGCCGGACATGTCGATGCCGTAGACGTGCACCGGGGCACCCTCGGCCGTCGCGGCGGCGATGGCGAGACTGCGCAAGGCGGTCGACTTGCCCGACCCGCCGGCCCCCACGAAGAGGATGTTGCCGTCCTCGTCGGGACGGAAGTGATCGACGTCCTGCTTCTGGTTGTCCGGGTCGTCGACGATGCCCAGCACGAGCGCCGCATCGGTGATCCGGCCCAGTGAGCGCAGGTCGTAGCACTCCTCGAGGGAGTCCAACCAGGGTCGCCGCGGCTCGGGCACCGACGCCCGCTCCGCCGCAGTGCGGACTGTGCTGACGACCCGTTCGATGTCCTTGGGGATCGACTGGGCGACCTTGCCGCGCTCGGGAAGTTTCCACGACGCGGCCAGGCCGAAGTCGAGATCGGTGATGGTGATCGACGGTGGCGGGGCGATCGAGGGGGTGCGCGACCCAGGGAAGGCGGACTGGAACTGGGTCACCCGACCCGGACCGGTCTTGGCCGCCCCTCGGCCGGGGATGCCCGGGTCGAAGTGTGCCGCCATCTGGCTGCCGAGCACGTCCTGCGAGTCATGCTCGTCGGCCATCCGCAGGGCGACCCGCAGGTTGGTGTTGGCCCGGAGGTTGTCCTTGATGACGCCGGCAGGGCGCTGGGTGGCCAGGATGAGGTGCAGCCCGAGAGACCGACCACGCTGAGCGACGTCGACCACCCCGTCGACGAACTCGGGGATCTCGCCGACCAGGGCCGCGAACTCGTCGACGACGATGATGAGACTCGGCGGGCATTCCGGGTCGCCGGTCTTCTCGAGGTCGACGAGGTCCTTCTGCCCCTTGGCGTTCAAGAGGTGCTCGCGGTGGCGCAGCTCGGCGCGCAGGCTGCGCAGCACCCGCCGCACGAGATAGGGGGACAGGTCGGTGACCAGGCCGACGCAGTGCGGGAGCTTGACGCACTCGGCGAAGGCCGCGCCTCCCTTGTAGTCGACGAAGAGGAAGGTCACCCGGTCGGGGCTGTAGGCATGCGCCAACCCCAGCACCCAGGCCTGCAGGAACTCGCTCTTGCCGGCACCCGTCGTGCCGCCGACGAGCGCGTGCGGCCCGTGCTTGCGCAGGTCGAGGCCGAACGGTTCGGAGCCGGCGTGCCCGACAATGGCCCGCAGATCGCTCGCCCGATCGAGCGGCCGGGGACCAAGGCCGTCCCGGATGACCAGCGAGCGGTTCTCCCGCCACCGGTTGACGACGACGTCCGGGTCATCGACGGCGTCGCTGCCCAGCAGGGTGACGACGGGGACAGATCGGGGCAGGTCGGTGACATCGTCCACCGGGGCACCGGCGTCCACCAGCGGGGCGAGCGTGCGGGCGATGATCGCCGCGGTGTTCGGCTCGACCGCTTCGCAGTGCAACGGCGCGAGGCGTATGCCGTGCCGCACCATCCCGACCGTCGTCAGCGAGCCGTCGCCCACGTCGACGAACGTCCGGCACGCGCCCGGCAGCTCGTTCTTCGTGTCGCAGACCCACAGCACGTGCACGCCGACGTCCGGCCCGAGCTCGGCGATCCTCGTCAGCCGGGCGCGGTCGACGACTGCGTCGTCAACGATGCACACGACCGACGGGAGCACCGGGCTGCCCTGGCGTTCCTCGCCCTCCAGCGGACCGCGCACTATCGGCCGGACCCCGGGCTCCTGCAACCGCGTGGTAACCACCTCCTCTAGGTGGTCCAACAGGATCTTGCCGCTGGCCGGGTCGGCCGACAGGTGGAGGTCACCCAATGGGGAGTGCGGCGATGTCGAATGCGGCAGCCACTTGAGCCAACTCCACCGGGTCTTGCCGGCGTTCGAGGTCAGGCAGGTGAGGACGACCTCGGACGGGGAGTGCAACGAGGCGATCTGGATGACCACGGCCTGGACCACCCCGTCCAGGGCCCGCCGGTGACCGCACAGCCCCAACCCACCGACCGAGCGCAGGTCCGCGACGACGGGAGCGGCGGTGAGCGTGTCGAAGCGCCGCTCCATGGCCAGCACCTGGTCGGCATACTCCGGGATCCCACCGCCCCGCCGACGCCGAGCGGTGGTCACGGCGGGGGTGTCGCCGAGGCCGAGCCGGACGTGCAGAAACTCCGGGTGCTCGGGGCGACGGGACCAGAGGATGTCGTTGAGCGATGCCACCGCGCCGACGCACTGGGCGACCGAGGGGTGCAGGGCGAGGAGGATCTCCCGGTCGCGGTGGTGGTCGGCCTCCAATTCGGACTGGAACTGCGCCAGTTCTGCGGTGAAGTTCGCTATGGCCGCCTTGTGCCGACGCTTGGACTGGGCGCGCTGGGTGATGTACGTGCCGACCATGAGCAGCGGGCTCAGTGCGACGAAGAGCAAGCTGGTGGCCCGGGCGGTCGGCATCGTCGTCATCATCACGGCGCCCATCGCCAACGGTGCGACCATCGCCAGCCAGGGGAAAGAGAGCGGGTCGGGCGCCGCTGGGGCCTCGGGCAGATCGACCGTCGACTCCACCGGGCGAGCGACCACCCGCGGCGAGCGGACGAAGGACACGTCCGTCGAGGTCGCCGCCGCCGCGGTGACGATCTGGGTGACCGCGATCTGCGTGCCGCCGATGACCATGATGTCGCCCGGGCCGAGCTGGATCCGGGCGATCCGGGTGCCGCCGACGATGACGCCGTTGCTGGAGTTGTCGTCGATGACCTCGACCCGGTCGGACACCAGAACCCGGGCATGATGCTTGGAGACCATCGGGTCGTTGAGCCGGACGTAGCAGTCCGAGGACCGGCCGATGCTCGACTCACCCAGTGGGAGACCCACCTCGATCCCCGCGTCGGGACCGTCGAGAATCCGCAGCACCGCCGCCGCCGCGCCGGCCTCCCGGGAGCCCTCCCGCGCAGTGGCCAGCTCGAGCAGCGTGCCGGACCGCAGCCCGGAGTCCACCAGGGTCACCCGCTCGGGCAACGGCTGACCGGTCCGGCCACCGGCATCGATGACCCGCAGGGTCCGGGCCGGGGCCGCCGCCCCGAGACCCGCACCGGCCGCACCGGCCGCACCGGCCGCCGCGGCAGCCGCTAGCTCACCGGCGGGCCCACCCGCCATCACGCCGGCGAGCACGCCCGCCAGGTCGCCGGCCGTCGCCGTGGCGTCAGCCGTGACGAGGATGTCGTGCGAGGCCTGGGCGTCGCGCCAGGTCACCTTGAGCTTCATCGGTCATCTCCGGCGGGATTCGGTCCGGTGGCCCCAGCGGGCCGAGTGTTGGCCCGGTACTCAAGGTCCAGCAGCGGCAGGTCCTCGGCGCGCACGAGGAGGGTCGAGACGGCATACTCGACGAGCGCGACGCGGCGGTTCGTGGCCTGCCCGGCGGAGGTCCCGCGCAGGCCGGCGACCCCGACCGCGGACAACTTGTCGCAGACGTTGTCGAGCTTGCGGTTGAACCTCGTGATGCTCCAGCCCAGCCGTTTGGCCGCGTCGGCCGAGGCGGGAATCTTCGAGGACCCCGACCCGACGCGCCGAAGCACCGGCTCGGCCAGGGCGAGGATGAGCACCCGCTGGGCCGGGGTGAACCGCTCCGGACCGACGGTCGTGTCGCCCGAGGAGTGCGGGGCGTGATGGTCGGGGGGCGTGAAGCCCGCCACGGTGGTCATCAGATAGAGCTCGTATGCCGTGGGGCCGGCCGCGAAGGACATGACGACGCGGGGGAAGACGAGCGGCATACGGGCGCTCGGGCCCAGCACCGTGCGCATCAGTCCGTGACCGTCGGTGAGGGACAGCGACAGGCGCGAGCCGACGTTCTCGACCCACCACAGGCCACCGGTGTGCGCGAGTTCGACGAACCGCCGGTGCAGGAAGGGGTTGTCATCGAGCTCGAGATCCCCCTGGCGGCCGATGGTGAACCGTTGACCAGGGGTCACCGTGAACAGCTCGCCGGCGAAGTCGAGGACCAGCTCCCCCTGGGAGGCCGCCGCGCTCACGGGGTCACCGCACATTCGGCGACGGGGTCGGAGGCTCGTCCGCTGGATCTGCGCAGGACCACCTCGACGCAGGTGCGTCCGGGCTCGGTGGGGACGGTGACCCGCGGTTCCGAGACGAGGACGTAGTCGCGGGGCTTGGCCGGGTCGACGACCCGGTAGAGGTAGCCGTCCCCGGCCGAGGGTGACGGGTTGGTCCACGACACGACGACCGCTCCCCCCTCGGCCTTGGCGCTCAATTGGGTCACCTTGGGCACGAGCGTTCCCACGGCGTCCTTGGGCATCGCGGAGCCAGTGGGGGCGGTGGCATTGCTCGTCGTCGAGGGGGTGCGGGACTGCAGAAAGGCGTAGCCGCCGACGGTTGCCGCGGTGAGACCCACGGCGGCCAACACCCCGACGGCGGCCTTCTTGGCCGCGGCCGTACGGTCCGGTTCGGGGGTGATCGGTCCGCGCGGTTCATCGAAACGAGCCGGAACCCGACTCGGCGAAGCGCCACCGTCGAGCTCCGGAATCGCGGGGCCGGTGAAGTCCACCGGGCCGTCCGGGGTGATCGACCCGCGACCGTGATAGACGATCGGCGGGAGGTCGGCGGAGGCGATGTCGCGGTCGAAGGCCGGCATGGTCAGGCCGGTCATGTCGCGGCTGGCGCCGGAGGCCGTCGAACCGGTGGGGGAGGTCGACGCGGACGAGGCGGACGGCGAGGAGGGATGGCTGGGCCAGGACGACTGGCCGGGCGCCGACGGCGCGTCCGGGTCGATATCGACGAAACCCTCGAAGCGGGTGCCGCCGGCGTCCTCATCGTCCTCGTGCCGATAGGCACCCTGCTCGGTGCGGACGTCCGCCACGGTCATCGGGTAGCGCAGCTGCAACTGGATCTGTTGCAGGGCCCGGGCGAACTCCAGCGCCGTGGGATAGCGCTGGTCGGGCCGCTTGTTCATGGCGACCCGGATGACATTCTCCAAGGACTCCGGGACGTCGTCGCGCCGAAGCGGTGGCAGTGGTCCGTTGACGATCCGCTGACCCATCGACATGCTGTCGTTGGCGGCGCCTTGGACGTGGAACGGGCTGCGTCCGGTGAGCACCGTGTAGAGCGTCGCGGCGAGCGACCAGACGTCACCGCTGGGGGCCATCGGTCGATCCGCGGACAGTTGCTCGGGCGGAGCCCAGGGTACCGAGACCCCGACCCCCCGGCCGTC
>CAZNLX010000038.1:0-11738 GCA_964573925.1 uncultured Intrasporangiaceae bacterium | reverse complement strand
CGGCAGGTCCTTGTAGGAGCTGAACAGGTCCTTGACCGCGAGGGTGAACAGCTCCTCGTGGGTGGGTCCGAGCAGGTAGTCGCCGGCCTTGCGGTCCTTGAGCCGGAAGATGTTCTCGCCGTACTCGACCCAGCGGCCGGTCGCGTCGAAGGGCTCACGGGGCAGCAGGGCAGGGAAGAGCAACTCCTGGCTGATCTGGTCCATCTCCCCGCGGACGATCCGCTCGACATTGCGCAGCACCCGCAGGCCCAGCGGCAGCCACGTGTAGATCCCCGGGCTGACCCGCCGGATGTAGCCCGCACGCACCAACAGCCGGTGGCTGGGCACCTCGGCGTCGGCCGGGTCCTCGCGCAGGGTTCGCAGGAACAGGTGGGACATGCGCAGGACGGTCACGATCTCTCCTCCATGGGGTGCCCCGGCAGGATATCGGGGAGTATGCCGCCCGCTCGTCTCCGTTTCGCGGCTGGCCGCCTACGGTTCCGAGGCAAACGGGCCCACGAGCTCCAGGGAGGGGATGCCACGGAAGTCGGCGACATTCCTCGTTGCCAGGGTGCAACCGTGGACGAGCGCGATGCCAGCGATTTGGGCGTCGGCCAACGCCATCGGGCGCCCGGCCTTCTCACGCTCGACGAGCACCTGTGCCGTCATCCGCGCGCACTGGACGTCGTAGGCGAGGATCGAGTCGGCATACGCGTCGAGCAGACCGGACCACCGCGACTGCAACTCGGATCGGCGCCGGCCGCCGGCCAGCCGCCCGATGCGACGCTCGATTTCCTCCACCGTGACGACACAAATCACCACCGCCGTCGGCTGCAGCCGGCCCGCCCATTCGGCCACGCGCGGATCGGGTCGCTCCCGCATGAACTCGGAGACGACGTTCGTGTCGGCGAGGATCACCCGAGGTCGACCTCACGCGGTCGATCTCCGCGGGTGGGCAGATCGAGCGCTGGAGCATCGCCGAGCGCCTGGTGCAGCCCGATGAGCACGTTGCTCGTGGGGCGCGCAGTGGCGGCGGCGAGGATCGCCCTGACCTCCGCTTCGACGGACCGACCGTGACGCGCTGCGCGGATGCGCAGCGCCGCGTGTGTCGGCTCGTCAACCTGCCGGATCGTCAACGTCGCCATCGCACACCTCCTCAACATCCGCGAGGCCCTCAATTGATAGCAATGCTAGCAGTCAACCAGACCGACGCCCTTCTCACCCCACCTTGGCGCCCACGTGGATGGCCAGGGCGTCGAGGTTGCCCACGTCGGCGGTGAACCAACCGTCGGCGGCCACCGTCACGCTCGGCCCCGTGCACCGCCCGTCCACGAGAGCCCCGTGCACGACATCGCAATAGGTGCCAGGCGGCATACCGGTCTGGAAGGACCGACCCGACAGGGGACTCGTCGCGTTGTTGACGACGACATACCCGCGGTCCCCACGGGCGAAGGCGACCGCGTTCCCGGCACCGCCGATGCTCGTGTCGTCCCACCAGCGATCGACACCGGTCCCCTTGACGACGTTGTGGAAACCGACCATCCCCTCGGTGGACTGCCACCGGTGCTCACACACCCAGCCGTCCTGCCCGCACACGGTGTCCTTCGTCGTCCCGCTCTGATCGGTCGACGGCGGTCCCGCATCGGGGTTGGTGAACTCGTACGACGACATCACCGTCGGCTCGCCGTAGGGCCAGGCGAGCATGAACACGGTGGCCAGCGCATAGAGCCGCGGCTGTTTGAAGGTGATCACCTGCGCACCGCCGTGCCGCTGGGTGTCGTGGTTGTCGAGGAAGACCCGCGCCACCGTGCCGTCCACTCCCCCACCGAGATTGCGCAACGCGGCGATCTTGCCCCATTGCACGGCCGACCCCACCTCGTCGCCGTAGCTGAAGACGAGCACCTTGCCCGAGCCGGTGTATTCACTCATCGAGATCGGCTCGCCACCCTTGTCGATGACCTCGTAGTAGCGCTCCACCGGCTTGCTCAGCCGCCCCATGATCGCCGCGACGTCCTCTGCCGGCATGTGCTTCACCGCGTCGACCCGGAAGCCGTCCACTCCCAGGGAGATGAGGTCGTCGAGGTATGCCGTGATCCGCCCCCGCACGTAGTCCGACCCAGTGTCGAGGTCGGCGAGGTTGACCAGCTCGCAGGTCTGCACCTGAGCCCGGTTCTGGTAGTCGGCGATGTCGTCGCTGGGCGTCAACCCGCAGTGGTGGAAGTCCTGGGGTTGGTAGATCCCCGGGTAGGTGAAGTGCCCCGACCACGTCGAACCCGCCCACCCCACACCGGAATCGGAGCCGGCCATGTGGTTGATGACGGCATCGGCGTAGATCTTCACACCGACCGCGTGGCAGGCCTGGATCATTGCCTGAAAGGCAGCCCGGTCACCCCGACGTGAAGCAATCTGATAGCTCACCGGCTGGTAGTCCACCCACCACGGGTTGTCGACAACCTGAGCGTGTTCCTGGGCCGGGGAGATCTGCACCCCGGCGTAGCCGACCTTCGCCAACCGCGGGCATTCGGCTGCTACCGACGTCCAGTTCCACTGGAAGAGGTTGACGACGGTGTCCCGGGGTAGGTCGGCGCGGGTCGTCGCGGCTGGGCCCGATGGCCCGGTCGTGCAGCCGGCCGCGAGCATCGCGACGGTGGCCGCAAGGGTAACCAGGCGGGCGGCATACCGGCGGCCGGTGCGGGTGGGGCGCATGGCCGCAGGCTACCTGCGTCGGCCGGCCAGGCCCTCGGTGAGGGCGGAAGCCGAGGCACTCAGAGCAGCACGGTGGCGAAGGTGCCGACCTGCCGAAAGCCCACCGCACGATAGGTGGCGATGGCCGCGGCGTTGAAGTTGTTGACGTAGAGCGTCGCCTCGGGGGCCACCTCGCGCAGCACGGCCGAGGTGACCGAGACCATGAGCGGGGCGGCCAAGCCCCGCCCGCGCAGGTGCGGCGCCAGCCACACGCCCTGAATCTGGGCGGCGTCGACGCCGACCGAGCCGACGTCCGCCTTGAAAAGCACTCGTCCCCCGTCGATCCACACGAAGGTTCGTCCGGAGCGGACCAGGGCGGCCACGACCGAACGGTATGCCGTGGACGACCCGATGAACGGCGGATAGCCGATCTCCTCGGTGAACATCGCGGCGGCCGCCGGGACAACGAGGTCCACCTCATCGAGCCTCGCCCGACGGACCCGGCCGTCCGGCGGCAGCCGGCCGGGGTCCACAACGGTGGACATGAGCAGCTGCTCCGGCCGGATGGTCCGGGCCGGCCCCCACCCTGGACCGAGCCGGTCCCACAGGCCGGCCACCTGGTCAATCGGGCCGAAGATCGACGCGCACTGCCTACGCAGCCGACGGACCCTCCCGGCGATGGCCTCGATACCGGCATCGTCACATTCCACCGGCACGAGGTTGGCCGAGGCCCAGGCCAGCGAGCGCAGCGCTCCGTCCGCTCCGGTCACCCCGAGCAGCGCCCCGGGAACCGTGTGCAGGGCACCGTCCTCGATCCGGCCGGCGACGAAACAGTTCGCCGCAGGGTCCCGGGCGCACACCGCGAGGGCCTCCTCGCGATCCTCGGGCGTCAACGGACGCACGGGGGTATGGGTGCGCAGCACGGCATACAGCGTGCCATGCGTGATCGGGTGCGGCGCCCCGATAGGGCGAATCGCCCACCCGGCCCGTCTCCGGCGACTCAGCCGACCGTGACCGTGGGGCCGTGCGCCTCGTCGGCGTCGACCGGCTCGCCCATCTCCTCAGCCAGTTTGAGGGCCTCCTCGATGAGCGTCTCGACGATCTGGCTCTCCGCGACCGTCTTGATGACCTGCCCCTTGACGAAGATCTGGCCCTTGCCGTTGCCGGACGCCACCCCGAGATCGGCCTCCCGGGCCTCCCCCGGACCGTTGACGACACAGCCCATGACGGCCACCCGCAGCGGGACCGTGAGGCCCTCGAGCCCGGCAGTGACCTGGTCGGCCAAGGTGTAGACGTCGACCTGGGCCCGACCGCAGGACGGGCACGACACGATCTCCAGCTTGCGCGGCTTGAGGCCGAGCGACTGCAGGATCTGGTTGCCGACCTTGACCTCCTCGACCGGCGGGGCCGACAGCGAGACGCGGATCGTGTCGCCGATCCCCCGCGACAGCAGCGCCCCGAACGCCACGGCCGACTTGATCGTCCCCTGGAAGGCCGGGCCCGCCTCGGTCACCCCGAGATGCAGCGGCCAGTCGCCCCGCTCGGCGAGCAGCTCGTAGGCCTTGACCATGACGACGGGGTCGTTGTGCTTGACCGAGATCTTGAAGTCGTGGAAGTCGTGCTCCTCGAAGAGGCTGGCCTCCCACACCGCCGACTCGACGAGCGCCTCGGGAGTGGCCTTGCCGTACTTCTCCAGCAGCCGTTTGTCCAGGCTTCCGGCGTTGACCCCGATCCGGATCGACACCCCGGCGGCCTTGGCCCGGCGGGCGATCTCGCCGACCTGGTCGTCGAAGGCGCGGATATTGCCGGGGTTGACCCGGACCGCCGCGCAGCCGGCGTCGATCGCGGCATACACGTACTTGGGCTGGAAGTGGATGTCGGCAATGACCGGGATCTGGCTCTTGCGGGCGATCTCGGGCAGGGCGTCGGCGTCGTCCTGGCTCGGACAGGCCACCCGGACGATGTCGCAGCCAGCCGCGGTGAGCTCGGCAATCTGCTGCAGAGTGGCGTTGACGTCGGCAGTCAGCGTCGTGCACATCGACTGCACCGAGATCGGCGCGTCACCGCCGACCGCGACCCGGCCGACCTGAATCCTGCGGGAAGCCCGCCGGGGGGCGATGACCTGCTGACCGGAGGGGATCGACGGCATACCGAGGGCAACGGACATGCCTGCCATTCTCCCCTAGCCGATGGGTGGGACCGGACCGCGACGCAGGATCGCGACGATGAAGTCGCTGTCGGCGGCATACGGGCGCAGGTCCCAGGTGGACAACAGCAGGTCCTCGTCGAAGCCCGCGGCCGCGGCGTGGTCGCGGAACTCCTCGACGGGGTAGTCCCGGTCGGTGCCGAAGCCGACGATGGCCCGTCCGCCGAGGACGAGGTGCTCGCGGAACCGGCGCAGGATCTCGGCGCGGCTGGATGGCGCGGCGAAGGGCAGGACGTTGCCGGCGCAGACGATCACGTCGAATGGATCGGGTATGCCGCGCGCGGCCAGGTCCAGCGCGGACAGATCCCCGACGAGCCAGGTGGGGCCGGGGTGGTCGAGCTCGGCGGCTTCGATGAGGACCGGATCGAGGTCGACCCCTACGACGGTGTGGCCGACCCGATGCAGGTAGCCCCCGACCCGGCCCGGGCCGCAACCGGCGTCCAGGACTCGGGACCGGCGGTCGAGCATCGCATCGACCGTGCGGGCCTCGCCGACGATGTCGACCCCGTCGGCCTCCAGCCGCCGGAACCGATTGACGTACCAGGCCGAGTGGCCGGGGTCGACGGCGATCTTCTGCTCCCAGAGCGATGGCTCGCGGGCGGGCTCGGCGCTCACCGGACCTCGATTCCCCCGGCCCGAAGCGCATCCTTCACCTGCGCGACGGTGAGGTCGCCGAAGTGGAAGACGCTGGCGGCCAACAGGGCGTCCGCGCCGGCCCGGACCGCCGGGACGAAGTGCTCGACCCGGCCCGCGCCGCCGGAGGCGATGACCGGGACCCTCACCGCGGCCCGGACCGCGGCAATGAGCTCCAGGTCGAAGCCGTCCTTCGTGCCGTCGGCGTCCATCGAGTTGAGCAGGATCTCCCCGGCGCCCAGTTCGGCCGCCCGGGCACACCACTCGACGGCGTCCTGGTCGACCGGAACCCGACCGCCGTGCGTCGTCATGACGAAGCCGCCGGTCGGTTGACCGTCAGCGCTGCGGCGGCGTCGAACATCGGCCGACAGGACGAGCACCTGGGCGCCGAACCGGTCGGCGACCTCGGCGATGAGTTCCGGCCGAGCCAGCGCGGCGGTGTTCACCCCGACCTTGTCGGCGCCGGCCCGCAGCAACCGGTCCACGTCGTCGACGGTCCGCACGCCACCCCCGACGGTGAGCGGAATGAAGACCTGCTCCGCGGTGCGCCGGACCACGTCGTAGGTGGTCTCCCGGTTCCCGCTGCTGGCGGTGACGTCGAGGAAGGTCAGCTCGTCGATGCCCTGCGCGTCATAGCTGCGGGCCAACTCCACCGGGTCACCGGCGTCGCGGAGGTTCTCGAAGTGGACCCCCTTGACGACTCGTCCGGCATCGACGTCCAGGCAGGCGATCACTCTCGTGGCGACGGTCACCGCTCCAATCTAGTTGCCGCCCCGGCCTAGGCTGGCGCGGTGATCGTCCTGCTGCCTCCGTCGGAGACCAAGCAACAGCCGGGCCGGGGACGACCCCTCGACCTGTCCGCCCTGTCCTTCCCCGAGCTCACCGCGACTCGGGCCGCGGTCTTGTCCGAACTCGCCGACGTGAGCGGCCAGCCCAACGCTGCCGCCGTGCTCGGGGTGTCGCCGGGACTGACCGAACAGATCGCCCGCAACACCCGGCTGGGTGATCTTCCGACGGCACCCGCCGGTTCGGTCTACACGGGCGTGCTCTACGACGCCCTCGGGCTGTCCTCGCTCGAGTCGGATGCCCGGCGCCGGGCGGCGCGACGGCTCGTCGTCGTCTCGGCCCTGTTCGGAGCGTTGCGGATCGGGGATCGCATCCCGGCATACCGGCTGGCGATGGGCGTGTCCTTGCCCCAGGCGGGCAAGCTGGGCGCGCTCTGGCGGGGTCCGCTGGGCCAGGTGCTGCCCGGCGTGGTCGGCCGCGGCCTCATCGTGGACGCTCGCTCTGCGGCATACGCGGCGGCGTGGAGCCCTGGCGCGGACTTGGCCGAGCGGTGGGTCCACGTGCGGGTTCCCGGCGTGAGCCACCTGGCCAAGCACACCCGGGGACTGGTGGCCAGGGCGATCTGCCAGAGCCCCACCGACCCACGCCACCCCGCAGACCTGGCGGGCGAGTTGTCGGCCAGCGGGTTCCGGGTCGTGCTCAACGCGCCGACCCGACTCGGCCACCCCTGGCTGCTCGACGTCACCCCCGGCTGACAGATCCTGGACTTTGTGTTGTGTCCACGACATGTCGTGGACACAACACAAAGTCCAGGATCTGTTGGCGGGTCAGGGCAGATGGTCGGTGCGGTTGACCGCGGACACCGAGACATTCCCGTCCGCCCAGCGCGACACGACGGTGACCGACGCCGGCTCGGTCTGCGGTGCCCAGAAGCGTTCCGGCGCGATCCCCAGGACCTCGCTGAGGACGATGAGAATCGGCACCCGGCTGGTCACCACCACCGTCGTCCCCGGCTGGGCAGCCAACGCCCGGAACGCTCGCAACACCCGTTCGGCCACCGCAGTGCGCGACTCCCCACCAGGCGGGGGGTATGCCGCGTCGACCCGCATCCGGGCCAGCTTCGCCGGGTGGCGCTGCTGGATCTCGGCGAGGGTAAGGCCGTCCCATTCCCCGAAGGACCGTTCGTCCCAGTCCGGGTCGGCCTCCGGCTCCAGCCCCAAGACCCGCCCGACCGCGGCGCCGGTCATCCGGGTGCGGCGCAGCGACGACGTCACGACCCGGACCGGGCCATCGCCGAGCACGTCGGCGATGATCGCGGCCACGGCGTCTGCCTGAGCCAGGCCCTGAGCGTTGAGCTCGGGGTCGGCGCCTCCGCGACCGTCGAGGCGGCCCGACACGGTGAAGTCGGTGACTCCGTGCCTGACGAGGACGACCCGTGCTTCGCCCACGAGGGTGGCCGAGGACCCCGAGTCCATCCGGGCGATAACCACGCGGGAATCGGGAGCGCCCGGCCCGCTCGCGCCGGCTCCCTCGTCCGGCGCGCCCGGGTCCCGGGCCACGGGACGGGGTTCGCGGTCGATCCGCTTGCCGTCCATCCCGTCATTGGACAGGGCGTCGGCCGCCTTGTTCCGCTCCCGCGGGATCCAGGTGTAGCGCACCGACCCCCCGCCGGCGACGATCCGCCGCACGACGTCCTGACACTGCCCGGCCAGCCGGCGCATGTCCTCGTGCTTGATCTTCCAGCGTCCGGACATCTGCTCGACGACGAGCTTGGAGTCCATCCGGACCTCGATGTCCGGGGCCGGATCGAGGCGCAGGGCCCCCTCCAGGCCGGCGAGCAGACCGGCATACTCCGCGACGTTGTTGCTGGCCGTCCCGAGCGGTTCGGCGCGTTCGAGCAACACCGTTCCGGTCGCCGCGTCGCGGACCAGGGCACCAAAGCCGGCCACCCCAGGGTTGCCGCGTGAGCCGCCGTCAGCCTCGACGATGAGCGCTCTGGGCACGCCTAGAGTCCGGACTCGGGTGTGCGGACGAGGATCCGGCGGCACTCTTCGCACCGGATGACCTCGTCGGCCGGGGCGGCCTTGATCTTGGCCAGATCAACCTGGTTGAGCTCGAGCTGACAGCCGCCGCAACGGCGCTGCTTGAGCTCGGCGGCCCCGGCGCCTCCGGCCCCGGCGCGGATCTTGTCGTAGAGGGCCAACAGGTCCTCGCCCACCTCGGGCGCGACGAGGGCCCGGCGGCCGGAGACCTCGGCGACTTCGGCGTCGATCTCGGCAAAGGCGCCGTCACGCTCCCGGCGAACGTCGGCCAGTTCCGTCTCCAGTGCGGCGCGATCCCCGGCCAGGCGGTCCACCTCGGCCTGGCACACCTCGGCGCGCTCCATCACCTCGAGCTCGATGTCCTCCAGGTCGCTCTGCCGGCGGGCTAGAGACACCAACTCGTGCTGGAGTGCCTGCAGGTCCTTGGGGGTCCCGGTGCCCGAGTCGAGCCGGGCCTGGTCCCGGGCCGCCCGCGCCCGGACCAACTGGACGTCCGCCTCGGCCTTGTCGACCTCGCGCTGGACGTCGGACAGAGCCGTCTGAGCCAACGCCAGCTCCCGGTCCAGGGTGCTCTGCCGCTGTTCGAGGGCGGCCAGCCGGGTCAGCGCAGGCAGGTGGGCCCGTGAATGCGCCAACTGGCCCAACCGAGTGTCGAGGTGCTGGACCTCAACGAGCCGAGCCTGATGCTGCGGACTGGCCTTCACGCGGAACCTCCGTCGGCGTTGACACCGACGCAGAAGTCCCACGGATCGGTGCGCAAGGTCGAGATCGACAGGTCCACCGTAGCCGCCCGATCGCCCAGCGCCGCCGCGAGGCGATCCCGGACCGAGGCCAACCAGAGCCACTCGGTGGCGAAGTGTCCGGCGTCGATGAGATACGGCGGCCCGAAGGAGGACTCCTCTCGGGCCTCCAACGCTGGGTGATGGCGCAGATCGGCGGTGACATAGACGTCGGCACCGCTTCGCCGGACCGCGGCGAAGCGGTCGTCCCCCGAACCACCCAGGACGGCGATGCGGCATACCTGGGCATCTGGGTCGCCAGAGACCCGCACCCCGACGTTCGTCGGCGGCAGCGCGGCGGCCAACGTCTCGGCGAACGCGCGCAGGGTCACCGGGGCGGCCAACGACCCGACCCGCCCGACTCCGCGCCCCTCGTCGTGGTCCAACGGTTCGGTGTCGGTGAGGCCGCAGGCCGCCGCGAGGGCGTCGCAGACGCCAGGATCGGCGACATCGGCGTTCGTGTGGGCACAGAGGATGGCGAGGTCGGCGACGACGGCTCGCGTCACGGCGCGGCCTTTCGCGGTGGTCGTCGCGACCGAATGTATGCCGCGCAGCAGCAGCGGGTGGTGGGTCACCAGCAGGTCGGCACCGGCCTCGATGGCCTCCTCGATGACGGCCATCGTCGGATCGACCGCGAAGCGTACGTGCCGGATCGGCTGGTCCAGGTCCCCGGTGACCAGCCCGACCCGATCCCAGGAGAGGGCGGTCGCGCCCGGATAGAAGCCGTCGATCAGGGCGACGAGGTCGCGAAGGGTCACCGTCATGTGGGCCCGGCCGGGCTCGAACCGACGACACCCGCGGTGTAAGCGCGGTGCTCTACCAACTGAGCTACAGGCCCCGTGCCGAACCGGTGCGGCACGGCGGCGCCCATTGTGTCAGGCGAGCCGCCGCTCCGGTGACCGAGCCGAGCGTCAGCCGCGCAACTCGGCCAGCGCCCTGCGGTACCCGGAGAAGTCCCGCCGCTGTCCCGGGCCATTGAGCAGGCGCCAGCGCACGACGCCGCCGCGATCGACGAGGAAGGTGCCCCGGGAGGCGAAGCCGGCGAGCTCATCGAAGACCCCGTAGGACCGGGCCACCGCCCCGTGCGGCCAGAAGTCGGACAACAGCGGGAAGAAGTAGCCCTCCTGGTCGGCCCAGGAACGCAACGCATAGATCGGGTCGCAGGAGATAGTGAGGACCTGTATGCCGTCGTCCTGGAAGTCCTCGAGGGTGTCCCGGATCTCCCGCAACTCCCCGGTGCAGATGCCCGAGAACGCGAAGGGAAAGAAGACGATCGCCACATTCCGATCGCCACGCCAGGACGACAGACTCACCGGCCGGCCAAGATGGTCGGGCAGGGTGAACTCGGGCGCCAGGTCACCGACCTCGGGCGCGTTCGGAGTCCCGGCGGGGGACGCGGCGCTCATGGGCGCCGATTCTGCCATCCGCCGAGACCGGGCACCGCGACATGCCATCCGGCGGCATACCGGCCGTCGGCACCAAGCCATCCGGCCGTCGGCACCAAGCCAGCCTCAGCGACGCTGGGAGCGAGGCGCTTCCAGGCGCTGCAGGGCCCATTCTCGGCTGAGGTTGACCACCACCGACGGATGCAGCCCAGCGGCAACGGCGGCATCGGCGATCTCGCTCGGCTCGACGTGCCCGTCCTGGTCGGCGCGGGGCGTCGCCAGCACGAGGGCACCGCGATCCACGAGGTTGGTCAAAGCGTCAACGAGAATGTCGACCAAGTCGCCGTCGAAGGACCGGAACCAGACGAGAACTCCGTCGGCTCCCTCCGCATAGCCGTCGTCCTCCAAGACATTTCCGGTGAGTTCTTCAATGGCCAGCCGCAGGGACTCGTCGGAGTCGGCGTCCCAGCCGAGCTCCTGGACGACCTGGCCCGCGCTGAAACCGAGTTTGGCCAGCCCGGCGACGACCGCCGCGGCTTCGGCCTGCCCGTGCACCGCCCCATTCCCTTCGTGCGCGGCGGCCCGGAATGGGCCGCGACCTTGCCTCAAGTCTGCCCGAACGGGACCGCTACAGGCTTGTGTGAACGCTCACGTCCGAACGTGGCATGGACACGAATGTGACGTGGGCCGCATCTCGGGAGAGGATGGGCGACAGCGCCCACCGGCGCCCCGACCGAGCCAGCCGCTACCGCAGAAGGGACTCCCACCGTGACCGGCCGCCGTGACCCCGGACCGATCCTCAACGGCATACCGAGCCAGCTTCCCGACACCGATCCCGAGGAGACCCGGGAGTGGTTGGAGTCGCTGCAGGGAGTCATCGACGAGCAGGGTCGCACCCGGGCGCGCTACATCATGTTGCAGCTGCTCGCCTCGGCGCGGGCCCAGCAGGTGGGCGTCCCCTCGCTCACCGCGACGGACTACATCAACACGATCCCGCCGGAGCGTGAGCCGTGGTTCCCCGGTGATGAGGACATGGAGCGGGCCTATCGGCGCTGGATCCGTTGGAATGCCGCGGTCATGGTGCACCGGGCGCAGCGGCCGGGGATCGGCGTCGGCGGGCACATCTCGACCTATGCGTCGGCCGCCACCCTCTACGAAGTGGGGATGAACCACTTCTTCCGTGGCCCGGACCACCCCGGCGGCGGCGACCAGGTCTTCTTCCAAGGGCACGCCGCCCCCGGTA
>CAZNLX010000037.1:0-12535 GCA_964573925.1 uncultured Intrasporangiaceae bacterium | reverse complement strand
GGGCATCCTGCTCAAGTGGCTCTCGACGATCAAGCACGTCGACGAGGGCAAGATGCTCGTTGAGAAGATGGCCCTGGACGAAACCGGATTCCCGCAGCCCACCGGCGAGTTCGAGGAGTTGGAAGCCGACTCGCTCATCCTCGCCCTCGGCCAGGAGGCGGACCTGGGGTTCCTCGAGGATGTCGCGGGGATCGCCATCGATGACGGCGTCGTCACGGTCGACTCGACGATGATGACCGGCCGGGCCGGGGTCTTCGCTGGCGGCGACATGGTGCCGGCGGAGCGGACGGTGACCGTCGCGGTCGGCCACGGCAAGAAGGCTGCCCGCAACATCGACGCCTATCTCCGTGGGACGACCTACGCTCCCGGGGCGAAGAACCCGGTGGCCACCTTCGACAAGCTGACCACCTGGTACTACGCGGACGCCCCGCACCAGCATCGCGAGCACCTGGCGGGGGCTCGGCGGGCCTCGACCTTCGACGAAGTCGTCAAGGGGCTTGACGAGCAGACCGCGCAGTTCGAGGCGCGTCGGTGCATGTCCTGCGGCAACTGCTTCGCGTGCGACAACTGCTTCGGGGTCTGCCCGGACAATGCCGTCAAGAAGGTCGACTTCGCCAAGGGTTACGCCATCGACTACGACTACTGCAAGGGCTGCGGCCTGTGCGTCGCCGAATGTCCCTGCGGGTCGATCCACATGGTCCCGGAGGGCTGACCGAACCAGACTTGGGTATGCCGGGTGCGCTCCTTCGCGGCGCACCCGGCATACCCGTGTCTGGGGCCGCAACCGCGTCCGAGTCCGCGAGGGAGCCGTCCCGCGCCGCCCTCAGCGGTATCGGTCACCGTCGCGCTCGATGAGTGCCTCCAGCGGCGCGGACACCGCGGGGTCCAGACCGAAACCGATGGCCAGATAGGTCGCCGCGAAGTCGACGAGCGCGACGAGCTCGGCGAGTTGCTCGAGCGGATGCCCAGGGGCAGCACGGTGCTCACTGACCCGCACCCCACCGGCCCGAGCCGCGGCCGTCACCGACTCGATGAGGTCGCCCTCCGCCGCAACGCCGGAATGCAGCAGGAGCAGGACCAGGCGCGGATCGGGCGGACCGTCGAGGAAGGGGTCCCGGAAGATGTCGTCGGCGCCGCCGAAGGCATCGGCAGCCGGTGTCCCGGACGAGGTGAAGGGGCCGTCGAGGAGGGCAACCACCTCGGCCGCCGCTGCGGGCAACGAACCGGCCGGGGCCGGAACCCGGGCGGTCCGGGCGAGCATGGCGGCCGCTCGACGGGCAGCCGCCGCGCCCACCGGGCCGTCCCCGAGGACGACCGGCAGGCCTGCGGCCAGGTCCGCGGCGAGCAGCTTGGCAGGGTTGACGAAGGCCTCCGAGGACGGCCGGTAGGCCGCTGCAGCGGCATCGAGCCGCGCTGCCGTCGACTCCACGAGCGACCGCGGCACCCGGGCCAGGCCGAGCGCGTCCACGGCGAGCAGGGCCGGGGTGAGCAAACCCCACAAGGCGGTCCGACTGGACACCGGGCCAGCGGGCAGCGGGACGTGCACTCCGCGGGCCCGGGCGCAGACCTCAGCCAGTGGCGAGTCCGGCGCACCCACGGTGAGCAGCGAGCCGCCCCGCCGGGCGGCCTCCGCGGCCAGGCCGAGTGGCCCAGCGGCCCGCCCAGAGCGGGACACCGCGACGACAAGGTCCAGTGGTCCGACCCAGCCGGGCAGCGGGAGGGTGCCCGCGGCGGCGATGGGCACCGGGGAGCCCGCGTCGACGATCGCCGAGACCACGTCGGCCACCGCCGCCGACCCGCCGAGGGCCGCGACGAGGACCCCACGAGGACGTTCCCCGGCGCAGACCCTGTCGATTCCGGCGGCCTGCGCCGAGGCCGCGGCAGCCCGCATCTGCGCACCAGCGGTTGCCAGGGCGCGCAGCGTGTCGCGGCTGTCGATGCGGGCCCACTCGACCTCGTCGTCGACGAGCGCCTCGTCCCAGAACGGCATACCGGCCTCCTGCGGTGGCTTCGACGGAGGATTCGGGTCAGGCGGGGCGACGGGCCGAGTCCGGCAGCAGCACCGGGATGCCGTCGTCCACGGGATAGGCCAAGCCGCAGTCGACCGACGCACAGACCAGTTCGGCCCCGTGCGGTCCGGTGGCGTCGTCGAGCCGGGAATGGCAGACCGGGCAGCGCAAGATCTCCCGGACCCACGGGTCCAACGAGTGCGCCGGGGTGCCCCCGGCGACCTCCGCGTGGCGCAGCAGGCCCAGCACCGCATCCCGAACCCGGGCCATCGTCTCGGCATCGGCTGCCTCGACGTTGAGCCGCAGCAGCGGCTCGGTGTTGGAGGCCCGGACGTTGAACCACCACATCGGCTCGCCCAGATGGCGCACCGTCGTCCCGTCGAGGGTGTCGACCTCCACCGGCCCCTGTTCCCGGGCCCAGGCCAGCGCCCGCGCAGTGGCGCCCTCGCGGTCGGCGACGGTCGAGTTGATCTCGCCGGAGGCGGCATACCGCTCGTATGCCGCGCCGAGCTGCGACAGCGGCAGGTCCGACTCACCGAGCGCGGCCAGCACGTGCATCGCCGCGAGCATGCCGGTGTCGGCGAACCAGAAGTCCCGGAAGTAGTAGTGCGCGGAGTGCTCACCGCCGAAGATCGCGCCGGCGGCGGCCATCTCGGCCTTGATGAACGAGTGACCGACTCGGGTGCGGACCGGCACCGCGCCCGCTTCGGCAACGATCTGCGCAACGGCGCGGGAGGTGATGACGTTGTGGACGATCCGCACCTGCGCGGGGTCGGTGCCGGCCGCGCGGGCTCGGGCAATCTCCCGGGTGGCTACCAGCGCGGTGATCGCGCTCGGGCTGAGCGGCTCGCCTCGCTCGTCGATGACGAAACACCGGTCGGCGTCCCCGTCGAAGGCCAACCCGAGATCGGCTCCTTCGGCGACAACGGCCGCCTGCAGGTCGCGCAGGTTGGCCGGCTCCAGCGGATTGGCCTCGTGGTTGGGGAAGGATCCGTCGAGGTCGAAGTAGAGCGGGACGAGCTGCAGGGGCAGGGCGGCCAGCCCGGCCGCCTCGCCGAGAACGGCGGGTGCGGTGTGTCCGGCCATCCCGTTGCCGGCATCGACGACGACCCGCAGCGGCCGGCTGCCGGACAGGTCGACCAGGGAGCGCAGGAAGGCGGCGTAGTCGTGCAGGACGTCGCGCTGGGTCACCGTGCCGAGTTGCCCGGTCGAGTCGGTCGCGGGTGCGGCCGGGTCGGTGCCGGCCCGGAGCAGGTCCTGAGCCAGGTCGCGAATCGCGGCTAGGCCGGTGTCCTGGCCGACCGGCCGGGCGCCGGACCGGCACAGCTTGATCCCGTTGTACCGAGCGGGGTTGTGGCTCGCGGTGAACATCGCCCCGGGTAGGTCGAGGGCCCCGCTGGCGTAGTAGAGCTCATCGGTCGACGCCAGCCCGATAACGACGACATCGACGCCGGCGGCGGTGACACCCGCGGCGAAGGCGGCGGACAGCTCGGGGGAGCTGGGCCGCATGTCGTGGCCGATGACGACGCCAGCCGCCCCGTCGGGCACCGCGACGATCTCGGCGAAGGCCCGCCCCAGCGCCGTGGCGACCCGGGCGTCGAGTTGTTCGGGGACCAGTCCGCGCACGTCGTAGGCCTTGACGAACTGGCTGAGGTCGGGGGTGTCGCTCACGGTCACGACGGCAGCCTAGTGCGGCCGCGAGGGGTCAGGCGTCGGGCAGCAAGCGCAGGTGGGTCGGCCGCGCGGCTGCGCCGTCCGGGCCGGCTGCGGGCACCGGGCGCGGGACTGCGCTTGGGGGCGGGGCGGGCTGGCGAGGCCGGGCCCGGCCCGCTTCGCGCACCGCATCGGCGAGCGCAACGAGGTCGTCGGGAGTCGGCGCCGGCGGCGTGGGATCGAAGGCCAACCGGACCACCTCCCACCCGCGCGGCACTGTGAGCCCGTCAGCATGCCGGGCGCACAGGTCGTAGACGTGTGGCTCGGCGAAGGTCGCCAGCGGCCCGAGGACGGCGGTCTGGTCGGCGTAAACGTAGGTGAGGGTGGCGACAGCCGGACGCGAACATCCCGTCTTGGAACACTGCCGAGTCAAGCCCACGGCGGAACTCTAGAGGCCCACCGTCGGTATGCCGCGTCGGCGCGCCGCGCTGCCGCCGCGGCCGGCCCGGCGGGGCGGCATACCCGGGTCGTAGAGTGGCGTCCGTGGACCTGCACCGCGACCCGCCCCGGCGGACCCGCCGGCGCCATGGGCGCGGGGTGCGCGGCCCGCTGGCCTGGCCACCGGTCCCGGCGATGCGCTCACGGGCCGAGCGCTTCGACGAACTCGTCATCGATGCCGCCACCCGGTTCGAACGGCACTGGGGCCGGCCGTTCCCGGACTTCGAGCTCGGGGTCGAGGACGTGCCGCCCAGCGACCCGGCTCCCTGGGAGCACGAGGAGGTGCCGCTGGGGCGCTTCTTCGCCGGGGACACCAGACGGGACCCCCGGATCGTCATCTACCGGCGGCCGGTGGAGACCCGCACCCCGAACGACCCGGAACTCGGGCTGCTCGTTGCGGAGGTTGTCGCCGAACAGTTGGCCGCTCTGCTCGGAGTGAGCCCACGCGACCTCGACCCGGGCTACGAGGGCGACTGACCGGCGTCCGCACCGTGCGGCGGACCCGACCTCGGCTCAGTGCCGGACCTCGCGGACCGGGACCGTCGTCGAGGTGACCGGCAGGGGCAGCAACGGGGTCGCGGTGACCAGTGGTCCGGCCGGGTCGGTCGACTCCACGAGCAGTCCAGCCCGAACGCTGCCCTGGGAGGGGCGCACCCAGACCGACCGGGCCCCAGAGGGGATGTCCCCGACCCAGCCGGTGTCGGCGGCCGCCTGCGCGGTCGTCGTCGTCACCGCCCCGTCGGCGCCCACGACGACGACGGTGGCGGCCCATGGTTCCCCGGTGCCCACGACGGCCAGCCGAGCGGCGAAGCCGGTCGGGACCGGGCTGCCGGCCAGCACCGGGATCGCCGGTGCCGAGCTGATCCAGGCCAGGTCCGATTGCCCGGTGGCCGGGCGCCGTTCGACCAGGACCGAGGCCACCACAGGTCGATCGGACCGGACCTGGACGGCATACGCCCCGGCGGGCAGGCCAGTGAGGTCGATGTCGCGAACGGTGCCGCCCGGAATGCGCACGACCGGGTCGGTGGGCAGCGGGACCGCTCCGGCGGTGCCCAGGGCGCGGGACTGCACGACGGCCTCGTCGCCCCCGGGGACGAGGATGCGCAGCGTGGCCGGTCCGGACAGGATCGCCGCGGGGATGACCTGCTCGTTCCCGGGAGGTTCCGAAGGGCTGGCGTCGTCCCGGCCGCGGCCGGTGGCGCCGTCGATCCAGCTGTCCTCCAGGACCGCGGTGACCAGACCACCCGTGGCGGTGACGTGGACGGCCGGGCTGGCCTCCCCCGCAGCGATGGCGTCGACGAGCAGGCCGATCCGGCCGTGCGCCGGGACGGCGATCCGGGTGCCGTTCACCGAGGCGATGGGACCGGAGGCCCCGTGGACCTGGACGTCGACGGTGACCGGGTTGGCACCGGCGTTGGCCACGACGAGGCGCTCGCGGCGGGTCGCCGAGCCACCTCCGGCCAACAGCCACAGCTCCGAACGGGGCACTTGACAGGGTGCGGACTGCAGTCCCCGTTCGTCACCCTCCTTGCGCAGGCCGACCTGCGCGGCGGCCACACCGACGGCGAGCGCTCCCGTGGCCTCCACTTCGCCGGTAGAGGCCTCGGTGAGAGACCCGGACAGATGATCCCCGCGATGTCCGGCGGTGGCGAGCACGGTGTTCGCCGGTTGCCCACGCAGGGTCAGCCCGCCCGGGGCGGACACCGCGGCGATCCCGGTCATCGCCTCGGCCGGGGCACTGGCCACGAGAATCGTCGTCGGATCTGCCGGCACCGCCGCCAGCCCGGCGATCCCGGCGGTCTCGGGGCCCGGACAGCTGAGCAGGGTCTGGCCGACCGGAGTGACCCCAGCGGCGCCGAGCGAGGGTCCGGTGGCGGTGCCGGAACCGATGACCCACTGTCCCGTCAGTTGCGTGCTGCCGGCCACGAGGGCGCCGGCCGCGACGAGGAAGGCTCCGGACCGAGCCAGCGCCCAACGAGTCGATGTCATCGGATCCTCCGCGAGCGCCGGTTGCCGAAGGGCACCGCGAGGAAGACGGTGAGGGCCAGCAGGCCGAGCTGACCGGCGAACCACCTCGGGTGGTGCGGCGGGATGTCGACGGTGAGCCGACCGGCCCGTTCGGGCAAGAGGTAGGTGGGCTGCGATCCCGTGGTCGCGGTCACCAATGCCCCGTCGAATCGAACCTCGGCGTGGTCGGCCCACTCGGGCGACTCGGCCAGCACGAGCCGACGTCCGACCGGACCGGCGCCGAGCGTCGTGGCGAGAGCGCCGTGGGCCCCGTCGACCTTCACCCAGGCGACCGGGGCGCCCTCGGCATTGGTGATCCGGGCCCGGCTGGGCGGCACGACCTCGGCGGACGCGGTGATCGAGGGACGCCCAAGGACCCGCCACAGGGTTTGGTTGTCGGTGCTGCCCAGGCGGGTGAGCCCGGCCGTGGCGTCCAGGGTGCGCAGCAGCGCCGGGTCGGGGGTTCCCTGCACGGAGACGAACCCGATCCCGAGGTCGGCCAGCCGGGTGCCCACGGCGCCGGTCGACGCGGCGTCCCCCGAACCGCGCCCGGCCAGGGTGGCGACGGCGGCGGCGAAGCCGGGGTCGGTGGCTGCGGGGGCGTCTAATGGAGCGCGCATGATCTCGCCGGGTTCCCGCGCGACGATCTGGTAATCCACCGCAGCCGGGCCCGAGGTGATGACGAGCAGTCGGTTGGCCTCCGGTCCGCGGGCTTGTTCGACCGCGACCGCAGGGAGGGCCTCGAAACCGAGCCGGACGGTGTTGTCCAAGCGAGACCAGGCCAACGACCCGGCCGAGGTGAGAACGGCCACGGTGAGCACCGCCAGGGCGACCGCCGCGGACACTCGCCGGGGCGCGAAGCGGGCGCCCGACAGGGCCGCCCGCATCCCTACCGTGCCGAGCAGGGCCAGTGCCAGCATCGCCAGGACGTAGGCCTGGAGACCGACCCCCGGCCACGGCGTGGCATCGACCCCGGCGCCGTCCAGGCCGAGCGCACTGCCGACTCCAACCCGCGGCGCCAGCAAGGCCCAGGCCAGGCCGAGCAGGGCCAAGACGGCCAACGCGGACCGGGCGACCGAACGAGACCGACCGGGCTGGTGACGCAACAGGCTGAGCCAGCCGGCCGCCAGGGCCGGGGCGGTCAGCCCGACCAGCCAGGGGGTGCTCCCGTCCGGGTGCCCGGCGAGCAACTCCCACCAGGTCGACCCGCCGTCCGCGGCACCATCGAGGGCACCGGGCGCGGCGAACCAGGTCAGCGGATCGGCCAGCCGCAGCAGCCAGGACCCTTGCAGGGCTGGGGGCAGGACGAGCAGCGCCAGCCCGCGGACCCGTTGGCCCCAGCCCGAACCGGCCACAGTGAGCCCGAGCGCGGCAACCGCGAGCAGGACGAGATAGGGCGGAACCAAGGCGCCGAGGACGGCACCGCCTAGGGCCGTCGCGGCGGCCGCGGTGAACGTCCCGTCCGGCCGAGCGGTGCTGACCACCCCGGCGATGACGAGCGGGAGCAGGACGTGTGCGAGCACGAGGGTGACCCGGCCCTGGGCCGCCCCGGCGGCCAGGACCGCGCTGGTCCCCCAGGCGAGGGCAACCAGGGCCCGGGGCCAGCGGGCGCGGGTGACCACCCGTCCAGCCAGGTATGCCGCGGTGGTCGCCAGCGGCATACCGAGGACGAGGATCCAGGCCAGGACGACGGAGGCGGGTGAGCGTCCGTCGCCGAGGTAGGGCAGCCGTTCGGCGAGCCAGGTGAGCGTCGCCAGCACCCCGAGGTAGGGCGGCGAGTCGCCGGCCGAGCCGAGCCCCGCGCCGTGCCAGGAATCGCGGAAGGCGTGCCACAGCCCCGCCGCGTCGGTCGACACCCGAACCAGTTCACCGCCCGCCAGCCCAGTGCCCTGGGCGTCGAGCAGACCGCCGCGCAGCGACGAGCGGAAGCCGATCCCGGCGCAGACCGCGGCCGCGATCGTCGCCAGCACCCCCGGATTGGTGAAGATGCGTTCGGGCAGGGACGCCGAAAGGACGTTGAGGTCCTCGGCTTCCTCGGCGGTCGGCCCGGACTCCAGCGCACCGGCCACGGTCGCCGGGGCCGAGGCGTCCTCGCTTCGTTCCGGAGTGAGGGCCTCCTGGACCCGATCGGCGGTGTGCCGCACCGATTCGCCGGCCGTGACGAAGAGGGTCGACAGGTCGCGTCGGCGCAACCGGCGCCGGGAGCGGAAGCGCCAGCGGGCCCCCAGCGAGGAGAACGGATGCCCCAGGGCGCCGAGATCGGCCAGTTCGATCCAGGCGTGCGCCGGACGTTTGAGCAGCAGGAGCACCAATGCCGAGGCGATCGACGTGAGCACCACCCACGCGGCGAGGAAGGGCACCGCCCACGGGGAACACCGGGTGAGGGCCACCCGCCGGGCCGTCGCCCGGGCGGCCCGTCGTTCCGCTGCGGTCCCCAAAGACCCCGGTTGGGCGGGGCCGCGGCCGGCCAGCAGGCGGGCGGCTGGGACGACGACGACGCGTTCCCCGGCGAGTTGGGCGCGCCAGCCCAGGTCGAGGGCCGACCCGGGGCCGGCGAAGGCCGGTTCGAACCCGCCGATCCTTTCGAAGAGCGACCGGCGCACGAGCAGACCCGGCAGGCCCACGGCAAGGACGTCGGTTCGGGCGTCGAACTGGCCCTGGTCGGGTTCACCGGCGGCCGGGGCTGCGATCCGCCGACCGGTCCGGGTGAGTTGGTAGCCGACCTCCAGCAGCAGGCGGGGCCGATCCCGGTCCAGGATCTTCGGCCCGGCGATGCCGACCGACGGCGAACGAAGGACCGCGTCGACGAGGATCCGCAGCGCCTGCGGTTCGGGCAGCGCGTCGTCGGGCAACAACCACAGCCATTCCGCGTCGGGGTCGGTCGAGTGGCTGGCGGCGGCGACCGCCGCGGTAAAGGCAGACTCCAGCTCACCGCCGTGCACCGTGACGACGGTCGGTTCGGCAGACGGCGCAACTGCGGAGTCCGGCTCGGCGGTTGCGCGGATCATTCCCCCGGTGGACAGGTCGAGCAGGATGACCCGGTCGACCGGGCGAGTCTGCGCGGCGACCGCGGCGAGGGTCGCGTCGGGGCTGGGACTCGCGCCGCGGCATACGACGACGGCGGTGACGTAGGGGACCTTGGCTGCCTGGGTTGCCGGGGTCGGGTCGGCCGCGCCGGGCGTGGGCACGATGTCGGCGGCGTCGGGTGCCGGGTCGGGGGCGGTCACAAGGATCCTCGAGGCGGAGCGGCCAGTGGCCGCTGACGCGCTCAGACCGCGCGCTTCTTGAGCTTGCGACGTTCGCGCTCGGAGAGTCCGCCCCAAATCCCGAAACGCTCGTCGTTGGCTAGCGCGTACTCGAGGCACTCCACGCGGACCTCACAGCTCACGCAGACCCGCTTGGCCTCCCGCGTCGACCCACCCTTCTCCGGGAAGAAGGCTTCGGGGTCGGTTTGGGCGCACAGCGAGCGCTCCTGCCACCCCGACTCCTCATCCGGCGCCGCACCCATGGGCACCAAGAGCAGTTCGTGCATGTCGCCTCCTCGACCCATCGTTGGCATGCACTCCACCTGTCCTGCGGTCGCCGCCCCCCCTGAGAACCGGGCATGGCTCTCCATCGGTGTGAACGACACTGGTGGAATTACACGCGTGTCATACCCGTTTCGTCAAGCTGAATCTGCTATTTGGGTGCCCAATCGACGATGGACCGCGCCGGCGCCCCGGCCTGACAGACTTCCCCCATGCGAGTCACTGCGTTGTCCGGCGGCGTCGGCGGTGCCCGGTTCCTCCGTGGGCTGCTCTCCCACCTGGAGCGTTCCCCGGACCTGGCCGGGAGCACGCTCACCGTCATCGGCAATACCGGTGACGACATCAACCTCTTCGGCCTGCGGGTCTGCCCAGACGTCGACACCGTGCTCTACACCCTGGGCGGCGCGGTCCACGAGGGCCAGGGCTGGGGCCGGGCGGACGAGACGTATGCCGTGCACACCGAGCTGGGCGCGCTCGGTGTCCCGCCCGACTGGTTCAGCCTCGGCGACCAGGACATGGCCACGCACATCGCCCGGTCGTTGTGGCTCGGTCAAGGGTGTTCACTCAGCGAGGTGACCGCCCGATTGGCCGCTCGTTGGGGCCTGCCGCAGCGCGGAGTCACCGTGTTGCCGATGACGGACACCCCGGTGGAGACACACGTCGTCGTCGACGAAGGCGGGGGACCCCGCGCCGTCCACTTCCAGGAGTGGTGGGTGCGGATGCGCGCCGCGGTTCCGGCGCAACGGTTCGTCGTAGCGGGGATGGACCGGGCCACCCCGGCTCCCGGAGTCCTGGAGGCCATCCGGACCGCCGACCTCGTCCTGCTCCCGCCGAGCAATCCCGTCGTGTCGATCGGGATCATCCTCAGCGTCCCGGGCATCCGGGACGCCCTGCGAGGCACTCGCGCTCCGGTCGTCGGGGTCTCGCCGCTGGTCTCCGGACGCCCGGTGCGCGGTCATGCCGACGCCTGCCTGAGCGCCATCGGGGTCCCGGTGACGACGACCGCAGTCGCCTCCCTCTATGCCGACTTCCTCGACGGTTGGCTCGTCGACGAGACGGACGCGACGGCGCCGATGCCTGACGGCGTTGCCGTGCGGTCCCGGCCGCTGCTCATGACCGACGTCACGGCGGCGGCCGATATCGCCGCGGCTGCCCTCGACCTGGGTGCCGCGGTGCGGTCCGCTGACGCGTGACCGGCGCGCCGGGGACGGCGCCCCACCCCGGGCCCGTGACCATCACGCCCCTCACCGGGATGCCCGAAGTGAGGGCCGGTGACGATCTGGCGGCCCTCGTGGTGGCCGCGCTCGACCGGTGCGGGCTCACCCTCGCCGACGGGGACATCCTCGCGGTATCGAGCAAGGTCGCGTCCAAGGCCCTCGGTCTGACCGCGCCGCCGACCGACAAGGCGGCGGTGATCGCCGCGGAGACCGTTCGAGTCGTCGCGGAGCGCCTCGCCGGGGAGCACATCACCCGGATCGTCGAGTCCGCGGCCGGGCCGGTCATGGCTGCCGCCGGCGTGGACGCCTCCAACACCGGGGGCCGAGACGTCCTGCTCCTGCTCCCCCACGACCCCGACGAGGTATGCCGTGCGCTCGCCGAGGCGCTGCGCCGAGCCACCGGGGTCGACCGGCTGGGGGTGGTACTCACCGACACGGCCGGGCGGCCCTGGCGGACCGGCCAGACCGACTTCGCCCTGGGCGCCGACGGCGTCACCGTCCTGGACGACCTGCGGGGTTCGGTCGATGCGGACGGCCGCCCCCTGCTGGTGTCCGCCCGGGCGATCGCCGACGAACTGGCCGCGGCGGCCGACCTCGTCAAGGGCAAGACCTCGGCAGTGCCGGTCGCGCTCGTCCGGGGCCTGGGACGGTATGTCGTCGGCGGCTCGGCGGGCGCACGCAGTCTCGTGCGGACCGGCGACTCGGACTGGTTCGCCCTGGGAGCTCAGGAGGCGGTCCGAGCGGCCCTCGGCGTGCCCCCTGGCGAGCCTCCCGGAGCTGAGGGGATCCGACCGGTGTCCGGGGACACGACCTTCCGGCGGGTCCACCGCGCCCTCGATGTCGCGTTCCAGCCCCACCTGGACACCTGGCATGCCGGGGTCGACATCGCCGTCCCCGTCCCGATCGGTGATCTCATCGTCGAAGGGCCGGACGCCTTCGCCGTGGGAGTTGTCGCCGCCCGCATCGAGGTCGCCCTGCGCGGTGAGGGCGTGCCCTTCGAGCGGGTGTCCGCACCGTGGACCCAGGCCGACCGCACCCGGGTGACCTTCACCCTCCAGGTCTGAAACGGCGCCGGGCCGACCGCGCCCGGGCGAGCATCACCGCCAGACCCGAATCACCGGGTCCCGGGAGAGGCCCGCCCCCCGACGCGCGGCAGATGGGTCCGCGGCGCCATCCGCGCACCTCGACGCGGGCGTTGGTGCCCAGCCAGCTCGAGCAGCCGCTGGACCCGGAACCGGTGTCCGGCATAGGGCGCCAGCAGGTCGGCCAGGCCGTCGTCGTCGAGCTCCTCGCCGATGAGGGCCCAGCCGATGTTCCGGGCCACGTGATAGTCCCCGAAACTCACCGCATCGGCGTCGCCGAGGGCCCGCTGTGCCACCTCTGCGGCGGTCCAGACCCCCACTCCGGGGACGCTCCGCAACCCGGCCCGCGCCGCGTCCCCGGGTCGGCCGTCGGCGAGCCGCTCGAGAGAATCGGCGACGCGGCATACCCGCTGGATGGTCCCGGAGCGGGCCCCGTCAACGTCGGCGCCGAGCCACTCCCAACTGGGGATGGCCCGCCAGCCCGCAACGTCCGGGGGGACGAGCAGTCCCGCCTCACCCCAGGGTCCCGGCGCGCGCTCCCC
>CAZNLX010000036.1:0-12607 GCA_964573925.1 uncultured Intrasporangiaceae bacterium | reverse complement strand
CGACCTTGCCCTTCTCGGACTCGCCGACGTAGACGAAGCCGACCGAGCCCGACGGCACAAGGTAGCGCCGGCCTTTGTCGTCCATGAGGTCCAGCATCGTCCCCTCGCGCAGCGCGTCCGCGACGGCTGCGGCGATGGCGTCGGTGCCCTGGTTGGTCTCGAACGCAATCTCGCGAGCGACATCGCGCACGCCGATCCTGACCTCCACGTCGGGTTCCCTTCGTCGTTCCTGATTCGTATGCCGCGTGCCCGCCGAGGGCGCGCACCTGCCTCAACTCTAGGAGGACGCGGGCTGTTCCCCGGCCGCGGTGCCCGGTGCGACCGTCAGCTCGCGTCGGTGTCGGCGGGCATCGCCTTGGGGAAACCCCCCAACCCACGCCAGGCCAACTGCCCGACGAGACGAACCGCCTCGGGGAGACCGACGCTGGTGTCCAAGACCGCCCAGTTGCGCGCGGCCACCTGAGCCATTCCGGTGAGAGCCATGGCAAGCACCAGGGCGTCGCCGCGGCTCATCTTCGTGTCGGCGGCGATCGCGTCGGCGAAGGCCTCGCCGCACTGGGTAAAGGCGCCGTCGATCCGACTGCTCACCGCCTCCTCGTTGATGAGGTCGCTGTCGAACAATAGGCGGAAGGCCGACCCCTCCTTGGCGACGAACTCGAAGTAGGCAGAGACCGTAGCGAAGACCCTCGCCTTGTTGTCCGTCGAACTGGCCAGCGCCTCGCGCACCGCGGAGACCAACTCGCCGGCCCGCTCGTCCAGGAGCGCCAGATAGAGCTCGAGCTTGCTCGGGAAGTGCTGGTAGAGAACTGGTTTGGACACTCCGGCGCGTTCGGCGATGTCGTCCATCGCGGCCGCGTAGTAGCCCGATTCGACGAACGCCGCCTGCGCGGCCTCGAGCAGTTGGGCGCGTCGGGCCGGTCGTGGCAACCGCTGGCCGCGCACCGGCGAGTCGATCGTCGCGCTTGGGGAGGCTGCGGCGGTGGACGCGGCCGATCCGGCTCGCGGGTCGTTCGCCGCCGCCATGCCCATCCTCACCGTCTCGATTCGCACGGCGCCCTGACCGGCCGCCGGCACCCGGGTGGGTCGCCGAGGACATCGTACTCATCGGTAGGCCAACAACCCATGACGTAGCCTCGGGAGCGATGGACACCTCAGCCGGTTCCCCCGGCGACCTGCTGGCCGAGGCAGAGGCGCGCACCCGCTACGCCCGGCACCTGCTGCTGCCCGAGGTGGGTGCGGCGGGGCAGCGCCGGCTGGCGGCGGCTCGGGTGCTCGTCGTCGGTGCCGGTGGCCTCGGCTCGCCCGTGCTGCTCTATCTGGCCGCAGCCGGGATCGGGAGGATCGGCGTCGTCGACGACGACCGCGTCGAGCTCACCAACCTGCAGCGCCAGATCGCCCACGGCACGGCCGACCTCGGCCGCCTCAAGGTCGAATCGGCCGGGCAGGCCGTGGCCCGGGTCAACCCCTCGGTTCGGGTCGAGCAGCACCCGCAGCGGTTCACCGCCGCGACCGCGGACCGGATCGTTGCGGCATACGACGTCGTCGTGGACGGGACCGACAACTTCCCGACCCGGTATGCCGTCAACGACGCGTGCGTGCGCGCCGGGGTGCCGCTGGTGTGGGCCTCGGTCCTGCGCTTCGACGCCCAGGTCGCCGTCTGGTGGGCCGGGCACGGCCCGTGCCTGCGGTGCGTCTTCCCCCGCGAACCGGCCGCCGGTGAGGTGCCCTCGTGCGCCGAGGCCGGTGTGCTCGGCGCCCTCGTCGGGGCGATCGGCTCGATCCAGGCGACCGAAGTGCTCAAGCTCATCCTGGGCGTCGGCGAGCCCCTCGTCGGCCGACTGCTCGTCCACGACGCGCTGCGTCAGCAGTGGGATTCCTTGCTCGTGCAGGCCGATCCGGAGTGTGCCAGCTGTGGCGGAGGCCGGTCGGCGCAGGCGGGGGCGGACGGCATACCCGGGCCGGAGCAGGAGCCGGTGGCCTCGGTGAGCGCGCGGGCCTTGGCGGCCGAATTGCGTGGTCCGCACCCGCCGGTCCTGGTCGACGTACGTCCGGCGCCGGAGCGGGCCATCGTCTCGATCCCGGGAGCCGTGCCCGTCGACCTGGCCGACTTCCGATCCGGGCAGGCCTTCGCGCGCCCCGAGCTCGGCCCACCGTCCACCCCGCTGGTCCTGGTCTGCCGGTCCGGGGCGAGATCGGCCGAGGCGACCCGGTTGGCCGTCGCGGCCGGCTGGCGGTATGCCGCCAACCTCACCGGCGGAGTGCTGGCCTGGGTGCGCGACGTCGACCCGACCCAGTCGGTCTACTGAGGTCGCCGGATGGACCGCTTGCCCGAACACGCCGAGGCCGTCCTGGACCTCGTCGAACGCATCCCTGCCGGCCGGGTGGCCACCTATGGCGACCTGGCCCGGCTGGTGGGCTTCGGCGGGCCGCGTCAGGTGGGGCAGGTGATGAGCCGGTACGGCTCGGAGGTGCCCTGGTGGCGGGTGGTCCGGGCCGGTGGGTTGCCGCCGCACGGTCATCTCGCTGCGGCCTTGCCGCACTACCGGGCCGAGGGGACTGCCCTGCTCGGTGACCCCCCGAGGGACTATCGGGTCGACCTGCGGGTGGCGCGCTGGGTGTCCGAGTCCCACGAAACCTGACGCCGCGGCCCGAGCCGAGGCCCCGGCGGACGCCGTGCGGTCGACGCCGTGCCTCCCGACTGCGCGGCAGCGGCCCGGCTGTCGGTGGGCCGTGGTGGGATGAGGGGCATGCTCACCCTGCGGCGCGCTCCGGCGCTCGTGGCCGAGGCCCCTGCCCTCGACCCGAGCCAGCGTGCCGTGCTGGCTGCGGATGCCCCGGTGGTCCGGGTTCTCGGAGGGCCGGGGACCGGCCGTTCGACGCTGGGCGTCGAACTCGTCCTCGACCGGGTCGACCGGCTCGGCCACACCCCGGACGAGTGCCTGTTGCTGGCGCCCACGCGGTTGGCCGCCGCGGCCTTGCGAGACCGGCTCACCGCCCGGTTGGCCCGGACCTCGAGCGAGCCACTGGCCCGCACCCATCAGTCGTTCGGCTTCGCCCTGTTGCGCCGGGAGGCCGCGCTGCGCGGCGACCCGGCACCCCGATTGCTCAGCGGGCCGGAGCAGGACGTCGTGCTGCGCGAACTGCTGGCCGGACACCGGGCCGGGCTGGCCGGCCGCCCGGTCTGGCCGGAGCGACTGCACGCCGCCCTGGACGCGCGCGGGTTCCGGGCCGAGCTGCGTGATCTGCTCATGCGCGCGGTCGAGCACGGCGTCGACTCTGACCGGCTCGCCGACCTCGGCCGTCGGCACGATCACCCCGAATGGGTCGCGGCGGCGGCGGTGCTCGACGAATACGACGAGGTGACCGCACTGTCCCAGCCTGGGGCGTTCGACCCGGCGTGGATCCTTACGGCCGCCGCTGATCTGCTCAAGGAGGATGAGGCGGCCTTGACCCGGCTGCGCGAGCAGATCCGGCTGGTCGTCGTCGACGACGCCCAGGAGCTCACCTGGGCCGCGGCGCGCCTGCTGCGTACCATCGCTCACCCGGGGCTGCAGGTCGTCCTGCTCGGTGATCCGGACAGCGCCGTGCAGACCTTCCGCGGGGCCGACCCCCGGCTGTTGTGGTGGGAGGACTGGCCCGCGTTGCGGGAGGCGCCCACGGTCGTGCTCGGGACGGCATACCGCAGCCCGCAGCGGTTGCACGAGGCGGCCGGTGAGGTGGCCCGGCGGATCGGGGCGCTGGGTGGTGGGCGCCAGCGGGAGAGCACTGCGGCCCGGGCCGGCGGCGAGGTCCAGGTCGCCCTGCTGCGCTCGGTCGCCCAGGAGGCGGCCTTCGTCGCCTCGACGCTGCGCCGCGCTCACCTGCACGACGGTATGCCGTGGCGCGAGATGGCGGTCGTCGTCCGGGGCCGCTCGCGGGCCGCCACCCTGCGTCGGGTGCTCGCCGCGGCCGACGTGCCGCTCGCCCCGCCCGAGGGTGAGGTCCCGGTTCGGGAGGAGGTGGCCGTCCGGCCGCTGCTCAGCCTGCTCGACCTGTGCCTGCGGCTGGCGCGCGACCCTGCGGCGCTGGGCCACCCGGGCGAGGCGGCCGACCTGTGCCTGTCACCGGCCGGCGGCGCTGACGCGGTCTCGCTGCGCCGATTGCGCCGGGCGCTGCGGCGCATCGAGCTCGACGACGGCGGTCGGCGAAGCAGCGACGAATTGCTCGCGGCCGCCCTCGGCGATCCGGTGCTGAGCGCCCGCTCGGGCCCCGACGGCGAGCCGCTGCGCCGACTGACCCGGGCCGTCCGTGCCGGCGTGGCCGCGGCCCGGCGCACGCCGGATGGCAACGCCTGGGAGCCCGGGGTGTCCGCCGAGTCGGTGCTCTGGGCGATCTGGTCGGCTCTCGGCCTGGCCGAGCCGTGGCGCCGCGCGGCCCTCGCCGGCGGTCCCCGGGGCGCCCGGGCCGACCGCGACCTGGACGCCGTGGTCGGGGTGTTTGACGCGGCGGCGCGCTACGCCGACCGGCTGCCAGGATCCGGACCGGAAGCCTTCCTCGACCACCTTCGCAGCGAGGAGGTCGCCGGAGACACCCTCGCCCTGCGTGCGCCGGCGCTGGACACCGTTGCCGTGCTCACCCCGGCCGCCGCGGCCGGGCGGAGCTGGCGTCTGGTCTGCCTTGCCGGCGTGCAGGAGGGCGTCTGGCCCGACCTGCGGCTCCGGGGTTCGCTGCTGGGTTCGGAGCAACTCGTCGATGTCGTCACCGGCCGTGGTGGCACGGTGCGTGCCGCCCAGGCGGCCGTGCGGCACGACGAAACCCGGTTGTTCCACGTCGCGGTGAGCCGGGCCGCCGAGCGACTCGTGGTTAGCGCGGTGCGCAACGACGAGGAGCAGCCCTCGGTCTATCTCGACGTGCTCGACCCGCTGCCGGCCGAGGCGGACGGCGGACGGCCGTTCACCTCCGTGGGCCGCGCGCTCACCCTCCCGGCCGTCGTCGGCGCGCTCCGTCAGCACGCCGCGGCGCTCGACGACCCGGTGGCGGCCCGGCAGGCCGGACGGCAGTTGGCCCGCCTGGCCGACGACGGGGTCACCGGCGCCGACCCGCGGCACTGGTGGAGCCTGGTCCCGGCCGCGGCGGACCGGCCCCGTCGGCCCGGTGACCAGCAGGTCCGAGTGTCGCCCTCCAAGGTCGAGCAGTTCCGCACCTGTCAACTCGCCTGGGTGTTGCGGGCCAGTGGCGGCGACGGTGTGAAGAGTCCGTCGGCGAGCATCGGCACCCTGGTTCACGACGTCCTGGCCGACCTGGGCGACGTCGACGCCGCCACCCTGCAGGCCGAGATCGACCGGCGCTGGCCGCAACTCGGGCTCACCCCGGGGTGGGTGCAGGACCGGCAACGCGAACAGGCCCACGAGATGGCTCGGCGGGCGGCTGACTACTTCCGCTCGCCGGCCGCCGCCGGCTGGGAGCGGGTCGGGGTCGAGGTCGACGCCGCCGTCCAGATCGGCCGCGCGATGCTGCAGGGGCGGGTGGACCGACTGGAGCGGCATACCGACGGGCGGTTGCGGGTCGTGGACTACAAGACCGGCTCGTCGAAGCCCACCGTCGCGGAGCTGGCCAGGCACCCGCAGCTGGGGGTCTACCAGGCGGCGGTTGAGGCCGGCGCCTTTGCGGGTTTCGGGGACCGATCCGGCGGTGCCGCACTGCTGCACCTGGGCAAGGCCGCCAACACGTCGGTCACCCTGCAGCAGCAGGTGGCCCTCGAGCAGGACCAGGACCCGCAGTGGGCCCGGACCCTCATCGAGCAGACCGCGGAAGGGATGGGCGGGGCAGTGTTCGCCGCGACACCGGGGGAGCACTGCCGCATGTGTCCGGTCGTCGCGTCCTGCCCGGCCCGTCCGGAAGGACAGTCGATCTGATGCGCCCGACCTACTGCGCCGCCGAGGTGGCCCGGGCCGCCGGGTCGGCGTTCGCGCCGACCCAGGAGCAATGCGACGTCATCGAGTGGCCGCTGGCGCCGATGCTCGTGGTCGCCGGAGCCGGCAGCGGCAAGACCGAAACGATGGCTGCGCGGGTCGTCTGGCTGGTCGTGAACGGCTACGTCGACCCCGATCAGGTGCTCGGGCTGACCTTCACCCGCAAGGCCGCCGCCGAATTGGCCGAGCGGATCGAGCAGCGGTTGCGGCGAGTCCGCGCGTCGGGGCTGTGGACGCCCGCGCCCGAGGGCGACGGCACCGACGGGCTCGTCGCCAGCCCGACCGTCGCCACCTATCACTCCTACGCCGGCCGGCTGGTTCGCGAGCACGCCCTCCGGCTCGGCTACGAGCCCGACTCCCGGCTGCTGTCCGAGGCCGCCGCGTGGCAGTATGCCGCCGAGGTCGTCTCCCGCTACGACGGGGACATGTCGGAGATGACCGGGGCGGAATCCACCGCGATCGGGGCGGTTGTCGACCTCGCCGGAGAGATGGCCGAGCACCTGGTCACTCCGGCCGATCTGCGCCGGGAGATCGATCGGATCGTCGCTTCCGTCGACGCCACGCCGGTCGCTCCCGGGGCCAAGGGGTTGCCCCGCGAGGCGCTCGCGCTGCGTGCGGCGCTGCGGGCTCGGCGGGCCCTGCTGCCCGTCGTGGAGCAGTTCGAGACCCTCAAGCGCAGCCGCGACGCCGTGGACTTCGCCGATCAGATGGCCCTGGCGGCACGGCTTGCGGTGTCCTTCCCGGAGATCGGTGCCATCGAGCGGGAACGGTTCCGGGTCGTGCTGCTCGACGAGTTCCAGGACACCTCCGAGGCGCAACTCGTCCTGCTGCGGGCCTTGTTCGCCGCCGGTGGAACGGTCCCGGTGACGGCGGTCGGGGACCCCAACCAGTCGATCTACGGGTGGCGCGGAGCCAGCGCCACCACGCTGAGCCGGTTCCCGGTGGAGTTCACCGCAGGCTCGCCCACACCGGTGGCCCAACTGGCCACGACCTGGCGCAATGACACGGCGGTCCTCGCGGTGGCCAATCGGCTCGCCACGCCACTGCGGGAGCGGGCGACGGTGACCGTCGCTCCGCTGGCCGTGCGTCCGGGCGCCGGTGCCGGGCAGGTCACTGTGGCCAGGCTCGGCACCCATCTGCAGGAGGCGGCATACCTGGCGGAGTGGTTGCGAACAGCCCGTGCCCGAGCGGGGACGACCGCGGCGGTCCTGTGCCGCAAGCGGTCCCAGTTCGGTCCGGTGATGGATGCGCTCGAGGAAGTCGGTCTGCCTTTCGAGGTCGTCGGACTCGGTGGCCTCCTGCTCACCCCGGAGGTGCTCGACCTCGTGGCGGGACTGCGCGCGGTGGCCGACCCGAGCCGAGGTGACGCCGTGATGCGGCTGCTCACCGGGCCGATGTGCCGGCTCGGCGCCGCGGACCTCGACGGGCTCCACGCCTGGGCACGGCTGCGGCAGCGCGCGGTTGAGGTTGAGGCGCACGGCCGGCTGGCCGTCGATCTCGACCCGGCCGATCGCGACGAGGACGAGGGGACTGCCGACACCGTCGGCCGGCTCGTCGACCTTGCGCCCGAGGTCATCGATGAGCCGAGCATCGTCGAGGCGCTCGATGCGCCGCCTCCGCAGGCCTGGCGCGGCCCGGACGGGCAACGGATCGAGCCCGATGCGTTGGTGCGCCTGCACGGTCTAGGTGCCGCGTTGCGCCGGTTGCGCCGCCTCGGCGGGCTGCCACTGCCCGAGCTCGTCGGAGAGGCCGAGCGGGCCCTCGGTCTCGACATCGAGGTGCTCGCCCGGCCGGGCTACACCCCGGACACTGCACGAGCCCACCTGGACGCCTTCGCGGACGTCGCCGCCGACTTCGCCAGCTCGGCCGACCGGCCCACCCTGCTGGGCTTCCTGGCGTGGCTCGATGCTGCCGTCGCCCAGGAACGGGGGCTCGAGCGCGCCACCCTGGAACCCTCAGCCGATGCCGTCCAGATCCTCACCGTCCACGCGGCCAAAGGTCTGGAGTGGGACGTCGTCGTCGTGCCGGGGTTGGTCGAGGGGACCTTCCCGGCCCGGGAGGGATCGCCCGCGCCGCGGCACGACGGCCTGCGCTGGTCGGTGCCCGAGCCCACACCGGGAGGGTGGACGATCGGCCTGGCCGGGCTGCCCTATCCGCTGCGTGGCGACGCGGATGGACTGCCGAACCTTCACCTCGGCGGGGCCGCCGACGGCAAGGAGCTGGCCCGGCGGATCGCGGACTTCCGAGTGGCGGAGGGTGAGCGGGAGCTGGCCGAGGAACGCCGCCTGGCCTATGTCGCGGTGACCCGGGCTCGTCGTCGGCTGTTGCTCACCGCAAGCGTCTGGACCACAACGACCCGGCACAAGGTCACCTCGCGCTTCCTCCGGGAGGTGGTGCGGGCCCGCGCCGAGCTCGGAGTCGATGTCGCCGAGTGGGCTGCGATGCCCGACCCCGCGGATGTCGGCACCAACCCCGTCGCCGAGGAAACGAAGCGGGTGCTCTGGCCGACGGCCCCCGACCTGGCTCGAGTTCAGGAGGCTCAGCGGGCGGCGCAGGTGGTCGCCGCGGCTCGGGCCGAGCGGGCCGACACACCAGCCATTTCGCTCGACGAGGACCCGTATGCCGCGGACGTGCGCCTCCTGCTCGCGGAACGGGAACTGTCCCGTCGGCCCGGGCCGTCGGTCGTGGAGATCCCCGGCCACCTCTCGGCCTCTGACGTCGTGCACCTGGCCGAGGACCCGGCCCGGTTCGCCGAGGCACGGCGCCGCCCGCTGCCCACCGAACCGGCGGTGGCGGCCCGCCGTGGCACCGCCTTTCACGCGTGGGTCGAGGAGCACTTCGCCCGGGCGGCGCTGCTCGACCCATCCGAGCTGCCGGGCTCGGCCGACGAACACCCCGGCCCGGACGTCGAGCTGCCGCTGCTCAAGGCGAACTTCCTGGCCAGCGAGTGGGCCTCGCGCACCCCACTCGACGTGGAAGTGGCCATCGAGACAGTCATTGCAGGGATGGCCGTCCGGGGCCGGATCGACGCGGTGTTCCCCCGAGACGACGGTGGCGTGACGGTCGTGGATTGGAAGACCGGATCGCAGCCCACCGGGGCGGCGGCTGCGCATCGGGCGCTGCAACTGGGCGCCTACGCCGTGGCCTACGCGCGGCTGCGCGGCATACCCGTCGAGCGGGTGGACGCGGCCTTCTTCTACGCGCGGACCGGCGTCACGGTGCGGCCGGAGCTGCCTGGCGAAGCGGACCTGTGCAAGCTGCTGGCGACGATTCCGGACTAGCGCCCCGGCGTGGTCGGTCGCTGGCCGGCCGAGCCGCTGGAACCCGCCGTCCCGTCGGGGCCGGCGTCAGCGTCGTCGGCCGAATCGTTGGCGGCCTGGACCTCGGCGGCCTGGACCTCGGGGACTGAAACGCCGGCGGCCTCGGCGGCGTCGGCCGAATCGTCGTCGGCCGGGACCTCGGCGGCCCGGTCTCGGGACCTAGCCCTGGCGGCGGCGAGCTGTTCCTCGGGGATCTCCTCGGTCGCGTCGAAGATCGTCCGGGGATCCATTGCCACGGTCGAGTCGGCGTCCTGGGTCGCCCCGAAGACCCGGCGCGGGTCCATCCCGACGGTGGGCTGGTCCGTCGTTGTCGCCCCCGCCTCGTCGGCCGGTCCGGGGCGGGCCTGCGGCGCGGGGATCCGCACATCGCGAGGAACCACCGACACCGGGGCCGGTGCCGAGAGGTCCCGCTCGTCGACCGTGCGAGCCAACTGCGCCAACTGCTCGGCGACCCAACGCACCCGGTGCGGCGGGCCGGCGGTGACCGCCGAGAGCAGGTTGCCCAGCAAGGCCAACTCGCCGGCGAGCAGGGCCCGGCGGCGCAGGTGCGGATCCGGACGGCCGGAGCGCGAGTTGGCATAGGCCTCGAGGACCGACTCCAGTGGCCCGGGGCCGACCTGGGAAAGGACCGCCGCGAAGTCCTCGGCCGGGTCGGCGATCTTCGCGTCCTCCCACCCCAGGACCGCCCGCACGTGTCCGGTCGTCGGGTCCGCATCCGAGTCGAAGACGGCCAGCACCTGCGAGCCGGTGAGCCCGCCGTGCACTGGGGCCGGCGCGAAGCGCCACAGGGTGACGTCCTCGAGCGCGGCTTCCCACCGCGACAACAACGCGGTCGGGACGTGCCCGGTGGTGGCCGCCCGGTCGAGTTCGGCCAGCCGACGGGTGCGATAGGTGTCTGCGTCGTAGGCCGGGGTCCCGGCCTCCTCGAAGACTTCCGGGTCGAGGTTGTGGATCGCTGCGATGGCCCGTCCGAGCTCGGCACCTAGACCCGGGCCGGCGGCCAGCCGCTCCAGGACCAGCGCGCGCCCCGGCAGGCGCGGGTAGACCGCCGCCCGCCCGTTGGGGACGGTGACGAAACCCTTGGGCACCGGAACGGCGAACGGCAACCGCCGTGCCAACAACCCGACGAGCGTGGCGGCGGACTCCAGCCGGGCACCGGCCGCGGGAGTGCGGGGCGAGCGGATGATCCACGAGCGGTCCCGGTCGTCGACGACGAGAGCGGTGTCGCAGTCGCTCGACGGCCCGGGCGGCACGGCACGCACCGACACGGGGTCGAGGCCGGGGACGGCGGCACTGGCCAGGGCGGCGAGGAAGGCCGGGCTCCGGCTCTCGGGGCTCACGATCACACGGTATGCCGTGAACGCCGCCTCCGCCCGGCGCCTCGCCCGTGCTTGACTTCGCGGGTGGATTCCGAACGCCTGCCGGCCGTGCCGTTCGCCGACGGCGGTCCCGACCGTGCCGCCCACCTTCGGGACGCCGCCGACCTCATGGCGGATCTCGTCCGGCGGGACCGCGCCAAGGTCGTCGCTCTGCGGGGCGACCGGGTCCGGATCGAGCACACCGGCGAGGCCGCGCGGCTGGTCCTGCGCACCATGCACCCGTCGGACATGTCCCGGCTCACCCTGTTTCTCGGGTTCGGCGAGGCGGCGGGGGAGCCGGCGGGAGGTGAGCGGACGGCATACCTGGGGGTCGTCGAGGACCCCACCGACGGCGACGGCGACGACGGCTGGCAGACCTTGCGTGCGGTGGGGGGCCGGCTCGGCGAGCTTGACGCTGGCCTCGCGTCGACCTTGCTCGGGCTGGCGAACTGGCATCGGAACCATCGGTTCTGCGAGCGGTGCGGCGGCCCGACCGAGCCCGCCAAGGGCGGCTGGATCCAGGTGTGCGCGGCCGACGGGAGCGAGCACTTCCCGCGCACCGACGCCTCGGTCATCATGTCGGTCGTCGACGACGCGGGTCGGCTGCTGCTGGGTCGTGGGGCGAGTTGGCCGGAGAACCAGTACTCGGTCCTCGCCGGTTTCGTCGAGCCGGGGGAGTCGCTCGAATCCGCGGTCGTCCGCGAGGTCCGTGAAGAGGCCGGCATCGAGGTGACCGACGTGCGCTATGTCGGCAGCCAGCCGTGGCCCTTCCCGTCCTCGCTCATGCTCGGCTTCACCGCCCGCGCCGTGACGACGGACCTCGTCCCCGACTGCGCCGAGATGGCCGAGGTCCGCTGGGTCACCCGCACGGAGTATGCCGCGCTGCTGCGTTCCCGGGCGATCCGCGTCCCCGGCGGGATCTCCATCGCCCGCCGGCTCATCGAGCGGTGGTTGGGGCAATCGGTGCAGGACGCGGCGGGTGGGCCGGTCATGGAAGGCTGGCGGCGATCCTGACCGGCCACACCGGTCAGCCGAGGCGCGACTTGACCTGCCCGATCGAGGGGTTCGTCGCGGCCGATCCGTCGGGGAAGACGAGGGTGGGCACCGTCTGGTTGCCGCCGTTGACACTCATGACGACCTGGGCCGCCGCGGGGTCCACCTCGATGTCGACCTCGGTGAACGCGATGCCCTCGCGCTCCATCTGACTCTTCAACCGTCGGCAGTAGCCGCACCACGTCGTCGTGAACATCGTCACCGTGCCGGCGGCCGGAGTGAACTCGGACATGCTGCGGGGCTCCTCGAACAGGGACTGGTTGACGCGTCAACCTCGCGGGCGCACCGGTTGTTCCGGGTTGACGCCGGGGCGGAGTGTATGGCGTGCCCAACCCGCGCACCAGCCCTTCGCGCGAGGTGAACGAGAGATGAACGGCATACGAGACACCCCGCGACAGGCCATGGCCGGGAGTGGAACAATGTCCCCCCATGGGCAAGTACACCGCTAACGGGACCCTCAAGCTGGACACGGCGACCTACGAGAAGGAGCTGTTCCGGCTGCAGGCCGAACTCGTGACCATGCAACAGTGGATCATCGGCACGGGAAACCGGCTGGTCGTCCTCTTCGAGGGCCGCGATGCGGCGGGGAAGGGTTCGGCCATCAAGCGGATGACCGAGTACTTTAACCCGCGCGCCGCCCGGGTGGCCGCGCTGCCGGCCCCGACCGAGCGACAGAAGACCCAGTGGTACTTCCAGCGTTACGTCGAGCACCTGCCGGCCGCCGGTGAGATCGTCCTGTTCGACCGCTCCTGGTACAACCGCGCCGGTGTCGAGCGGGTCATGGGCTTCTGCACCGACGTCGAATACGCCCGCTTCCTGCGCCAGGCACCGTCCTTCGAGCGGATGCTCATCGACGACGGCATCATGCTACGCAAGTACTGGTTCTCGGTGAGCGACGTCGAGCAGGAGGCCCGGTTCCGCTCGC
>CAZNLX010000035.1:0-13293 GCA_964573925.1 uncultured Intrasporangiaceae bacterium | reverse complement strand
ACGGTGATGTGGGAGTGCTGCGCTATCGCGGCTACCCGATCGAGCAGTTGGCCGAAAAGTCGACCTACGTCGAGACGGCATACCTGCTCATCTACGGGCAGTTGCCGACGCCCGCACAACTGGCGGATTTCGACTCGCGGATCCGCCACCACACGATGCTCCACGAGGATCTGCGCAACTTCTTCTCCGGGTTCCCGCGCGATGCCCACCCGATGCCGGTGCTGTCCTCGGCGGTGAGCGCCTTGTCGACCTTCTACCAAGACTCGCTCGACCCGTTCGACCCGCAGCAGGTGGAGATCTCGACGATCCGGCTGTTGGCCAAACTGCCGACGATCGCCGCCTACGCCTACAAGAAGAGCATCGGCCAGCCGTTCCTCTACCCGGACAACAACCTGTCGTTGCCGGAGAACTTCCTGCGGATGACCTTCGGCACGCCGGCCGAGCCCTACGAGGTCGACCCGGTGCACGCCCACGCCCTGGACCTGCTGCTGCTCCTGCACGCCGACCACGAACAGAACTGCTCGACCTCGACGGTCCGGCTCGTCGGCTCCTCGCAGGCGAATCTCTTCGCCTCGATCTCGGCGGGAATCAACGCCCTGTTCGGCCCCCTACACGGCGGGGCCAACCAGGCGGTGCTGGAAATGCTGAGCCGGCTGCGCGCCTCGGGCGAGTCGCCCCAGTCGTTCATGAACCGGGTCAAGAACAAGGAGGGTGGCGTCCGGCTCATGGGCTTCGGCCACCGGGTCTACAAGAACTACGACCCCCGGGCCTCGCTCATCAAGGAAGCGGCCGACGACGTCCTGGCCAAACTCGGGGTCGACGACCCGCTGCTCGGCCTGGCCCAGGAACTCGAGGCCATCGCCCTGGCCGACGAGTACTTCGTCCAGCGGCGGCTCTACCCGAACGTCGACTTCTACACCGGGCTCATCTACAAGGCGATGGGCTTCCCGACGAAGATGTTCACGGTGCTCTTCGCTCTCGGTCGGCTGCCCGGCTGGATCGCTCAGTGGCGCGAGATGATGGCCGACCCGGAGACCAAGATCGGCCGTCCCCGGCAGATCTACACCGGGGCCGCCGAGCGTACCTACGTGGCGATCGACTATCGCTAGACCCCGGTCCCACCAGGTATGCCGCCGCGGCCGCCAGGCAGGGTCGGCAGATCGGGGTGATCCGATCGGTCAGGCCGGGCCGGCGAGGGTGATGACGACGACCCCCGCTCGGGCCGGTGCCGTGGTCCACGCCTCGGGCCCCGCCCGCGACCACCGCCGGTCGGCCACCTCGACCGAACCGATGCCGAGCGACTCGGCTCGCGCCACCGCCCACGACGCGATCGCCCAGGCCAGCGCCGATTCGGCCTGAACGGTCAGGGTCCGGCCTGCCACGGTGGCCTCCTCGCCGAGGTCGGTAGCCAACGCGGCGGCCACCCGCTCGGTCGTGGGCGGTGTGTCGGGCGGGTCGAGGCGGCATACCAGGGTGGCCGGTGCCGCCCCGGTGAGCGCTGCGGCCAGCGCGGCCGCCTCGTCCTCATGCTGGGCGTAGGCCAGCGGGGCGCCGCTGCGCTGGACGTCCTGTGCCACCGCGGTGAGTGGTCTGGTGAGGTAGTCCTTGACCTTGACCAACTTGTCGTAGAAGGCGTTGGCGGCATAGACCGGGTCGAGGATCTGCTCGACGGTGCCCCAGCCCTGGCTCGGTCGCTGCTGGAACAGTCCCACCGAGTCACGGTCCCCGTAGCGCAGATTGCGCAGCTTGGACTCCTGGAAGGCGGTCGCCAGCGCGATGGTCGCGGCCCTGGTGGGCAGCCCCCGACGCACCGCGACGGCGGTGATCGTCGCGGCATTGCCGGCCTGCTCCGGGGTGACCTCGACCGGCCCGGATGCCGTCGACCCGGTCGTCCAGCAGGCCGATGGGTTGAAGCTGTCGATGAGTGCACGCACCCCGAGGTAGCCGGCCATGGCGACGACGACGACGAGTCCGGCGGCGAACAGCCGCAGCAGACGGCGACGTCGGGGTGAGGGCGGCTGCTGTTCGGCCAGAACCAGCCCGGCGGGGGTGCGCGGCATACTCGGGGGTCGTCGTCCTCAGTCGTTGGCGTGCAGGTCGGCGTTGAGGGTGATGCCGTGCCCGTCCCTGGCCTTGGCCACCACCGCCCCGGACACCGAATCGCGCAGGAAGAGCAGGCCGTCCTGACCGGACAACTCGCGGGCCTTGACGATCCGCCCGTCCGGGAGGGTCACCTTGGTGCCGGCCGTGACGTAGAGCCCGGCCTCGACGACGCAGTCGTCACCGAGGGCGATGCCCAGCCCGGACTCCGCGCCGAGCAGGCAGCGCCGTCCGATCCGGACCCGCTCGGTGCCGCCGCCGGAGAGGGTGCCCATCGTCGACGCCCCACCACCGATGTCCGAGCCGTCCTCGACGACGACACCCTGGGAGATCCGGCCCTCGACCATCGAGGCCCCGAGCGTTCCGGCGTTGAAGTTGACGAAGCCCTCGTGCATGACGGTCGTGCCGGGGGCGAGATGGGCGCCCAACCGAACCCGGTCAGCGTCGGCGATCCGCACCCCGGCGGGCAGGACGTAGTCGACCATCCGGGGGAACTTGTCCACGCCCAGGACGGTCACCGGGCCCCTGGCGCGCAGCCGGACCCGGGTCGCCTCGAAGCCCTCGACCTGGCAAGGGCCGTGGTTGGTCCACGCGACATTGGGCAGCACGCCGAAGATGCCGTCCAGCGAGATGGTGTTCGGTGCCACGAGGCGGTGGCTGAGCAGGTGCAGCCGCAGATAGGCGTCCGGCACGTCGGCCGGCGGGCTGTCCAGGTCGACCGCGACGAGAACGACCGCCTGGCGGACCTTGCGGGCCTTGTCCTTGCCGGCGAGGGCGGCCAGTGCAGCCGGCGCCGTGATGTCGGCCGGGGGAGCGCCCAGGGCTGGCTCGGGGAACCACACGTCCAGGACGGCACCGCTCTTGGTCACCGTGGCCAGACCGAATCCCCAGGCGTTGCGCTCACTCATGCGGCCCAGCCTAGGTGCCCGTGCTGGGTCGAGGCATTCCGCCACCGCCGGACGGTCCCCGAATACCTCGACCCGGCGGTGGTGCACCTAGGCTTCCCGGTATGCCGCCCACCCCCCGCCTCGACCTGTCCCTCGATGTCGTCTCACTCACCGCCGCGGTCTGTGACATCGAGTCGGTGAGCGGCGACGAAGGCCCGCTGGCCGACGCCGTCGAGGCGGCCCTGGCGTCCGTGGCGCACCTCGAGGTCGTTCGGGACGGCAACACCGTCATCGCCCGCACCTCGCTCGGCCGGGCCGAGCGGGTCGTCGTCGCCGGGCACCTCGACACGGTGCCGCTCACCCGGCATACGCCCAATCTGCCCACCCGCCGGGTCGGCGAGGAACTCGTCGGCCGGGGCACCGTGGATATGAAGGGTGGGGTCGCGGTGATGCTCAGGCTCGCCGCGGCACTTGAGGCACCGAACCGGGACGTCACCTACTGCTTCTACGACTGCGAGGAGGTCGACTCCGAGCGCAACGGTCTGCGCCGGGTCGCCGCCAACCGCCCCGAGTTGCTCGAGGCCGACTTCGCCGTCCTCATGGAACCCACCGACGGCACCGTCGAGGGTGGCTGCAAGGGCACTCTGCGGGCCGACGTGCGCACCAAGGGGGTGGCCTCGCACTCGGCTCGACCCTGGATGGGGCACAACGCGATCCACGACGCCGGGGAGATCCTCGCCCGGTTGGTCGCCTATCGGGCCCGGGTCGTTGAGGTCGAGGGGTTGACCTACCGGGAAGCCCTGCAGGCGGTGCTCATCTCTGGCGGCACCGCCGGCAACGTCATCCCGGACGCCTGCACGGTGACGGTCAACTACCGCTACGCCCCGGACCGCACGGAGGACGAGGCGGTCGCCCACGTTCGCGAGGTCTTCGCCGGTTTCGACGTGGAGGTCACCGACAATGCCGGAGGGGCGCGACCGGGGTTGGACCGCCCCGCGGCCCGGGCCTTTGTCGAGGCGCTCGCTGTGCCGGTGCAGGCCAAGGAAGGGTGGACCGATGTCGCTCGGTTCGCAGCACTGGGGATCCCGGCGGTGAACTTCGGCCCTGGCGACCCGCTGCTGGCCCACATGGACGACGAGCGCGCCCCCGTCGCGCAGTATGCCGCCGCCGAAACCGCCATGATGCGCTGGCTGCGCGACTGACACTCTGCATGGAACGGACGGCGACGTCGCGTAGCGTTGCCTCTCGTGAACGGCAAAGAGCGACGGCGGTCCTATCAGAAGGGCCCGGTGACCCTGCGCGGGCAGAGTGTCCCGTCGATGACGGCCGACCAGCGACTGCTGGACACGCGGGGGTCCACCGAGTGGTTGCACAACGACCCGTGGCGCGTCATGCGGATCCAGTCGGAGTTCGTCGAAGGCTTCGGGGCGCTCGCCGAGCTGGGGCCCGCGGTGAGCGTCTTCGGTTCGGCACGGCTGGGAGCCGACCACCCGGCATACGCGTTGGGTGAGCAGGTGGGCCGGGCTCTGGTCGAGGCCGGGTTCGCGGTGATCACCGGGGGCGGGCCGGGCCTCATGGAGGCCGCCAACAAGGGGGCCTTGGATGCCGGCGGGACCTCGGTGGGGCTGGGCATCGAGTTGCCGTTCGAGACCGGGCTCAATGATTACGTCGACCTCGGGGTCAACTTCCGCTACTTCTTCGCCCGCAAGACGATGTTCGTCAAGTACGCCCGGGGGTTCATCGTCCTGCCCGGCGGGATGGGCACCCTCGACGAGCTGTTCGAAGCCCTCACCCTCGTGCAAACCGGCAAGATCACCTCGTTCCCCGTCGTGCTCATCGGCCGGGACTACTGGTCCGGGCTCATCGCCTGGCTGCGGGACACCCTCGTCACGAACGGCACCATCGCCGCCGCCGACGTGGCCCGGATCCTGGTCACCGACGATGTCGCCGAGGCGGTCGCCTTCGTCGTTGCCGAGGGCCAGCCGCGGACGGAGTCCCGCTGATGTGGCTCGCTCTGGCCGTGGCCGTCGTCCTGGTCGGCCTCACCGTGGCCGCGGTCTTCGGTCGCGTCGACGGGTCGCTGACCGAGCCGACGAGCTCGCTGTCCTACCTGCCGTTGCCGGACGAACCGCTCACCCCGGCGGACATCGCCGACCTGCGCCTGGACACCGGCTGGCGGGGCTACCGGATGGAGCAGGTGGACGAGGTCATCGACCGGCTCAGTGCCGAGATCGCCGGGCTGCGCGAGCAACTCGCCGCCCAGGAACCGGCCGCCCCGCCAACACCCCAGGCGCTCCCGCTGGTGCCCTCGGACGGGCCGGGAGACGACTGACCCGATGGGTGTCGTTCTCGTCGAGCGTCACGTCCCACGGCCGCTGGACGCCGTCTGGGCGGTGGTCAGCGATCTCGCCGGACATCGAGTGCCGCTGACCGTCATCGACCCCGACCCGGGGCCCACGACGGTCGGCTGGGCCTTCGTCGCCCGCACCGGCCTCGGCCTGGTGCGTTTCGCCGACCGGATGGTCGTCACCCGGTGGCAGCCGCCAACCCCGGCTGGGACCGCCGAGTTCGCAGTGGTCAAGACCGGCCGCTGGCTCAGTGGGTGGGCCGCAGTGCGCCTCACGGCGCAGGACGGCGGGCGGGCGACCCGGCTGAGTTGGACCGAGGAGATCGTGCCGCATCCGCACGCTGTGGGCCGGCTGGCCGCGCCACTCACCGACCGGGCGGTGCGGACCATCTTCCGCCGGGCGGTGGCCGACTTGGCCGCACGCGCATGAAGGGTCCGTCGATCGTCACCGGGGCGGACGGCATACCGCGGTGCGCATGGGCCGGCAGCGCTGCGGACTACCTGGACTATCACGACCGGGAGTGGGGCGTGCCGGTGCGCGGCGAGACCGCCCTGTTCGAACGACTGACCCTCGAGGCATTCCAGTCGGGCCTGTCCTGGCTGACCATCTTGCGCAAACGACCGGCCTTCCGGCAGGCATTCGCCGGTTTCGACGCCGAGGTGGTCGCCGGATTCGGGGCGGACGACCGGGCGCGACTGCTCGCCGACGTCGGGATCGTGCGCAATGCGCGCAAGATCGACGCGGCGATCCGCAACGCCCGAGCGGTGTTGGCGCTGCGGGCCGAAGGTGGCCTGGACGCCCTGGTCTGGAGCCACGTTCCGCCCCGACACGCCAGGCCCGCCGGTCTGGCCGAACTCGTCGCCAGCTCGCCCGAGTCGACGGCCCTGAGCAAGGCGCTCAAGGCGCGCGGCTTCGCCCACCTGGGACCGACCACCCTGTATGCCGCGATGCAGGCCTGCGGCCTCGTCGACGACCACCTGGCCGGCTGCCATCGGGCCGGCTCGGCGTCCACCCGGACGGGCGGGTGAGCGTTCCCGGCATGTCGCGCAGTCTGTCCTTCCCGCGCGCCGAGGCGGCCCTGGACCGTGTCCTCAGTGGCCGCTGGGTGCCGCAGGTCGTCGTCCTCTACGCGCTCACCCGGGTGCTCACCACCGTGATGCTCGCCGTCGTGGCACCGACCCAGGTGCCCGCGGACATGACCGACGGGGAGCGGGTCGGCTACTTCGGGTTCACCCGGCTGTGGGACGGGCAGTGGTACGAGTTCGTGGGCACCTACGGCTATCCCGACCACGTCCCTCGGGACCCGGCCGGCCAGGCGTTGCAGAACCCTTGGGCGTTCTATCCGCTCTTCCCGTTCCTGTCCCGGGGCGTCCAGGAGTTGACCGGCCTGTCGTTCGCTGCCGCCGCCTCGACCACGGCGCTCGTCGTCGGATTTGGCGCGGCGGTCGCCATGGCCGCGCTCCTGCGTCCCCGGCTCGGTCGGGTGGCCACCCTCATGGTCGTCGGACTGTATGCCGTCTTCCCCTCCTCACCGGCGCTCCAGGTGGCCTACACCGAGTCGTTGGCCATGCTGCTGCTGTGCGGTTACCTGCTGGCGATCACCCGCCGCCGATGGCTCGTGGCCGCCGGCTTGGCCCTGCTCATCGGGGTGACCCGGCCGATCGCCCTGCCGCTGGGGGTGGTCACCCTCGTCGCGGTGTGGCGTCGTTGGCGCGATCGCGAGGTCGAACCCTTCGAACCGGGGGAGGCCAGAGCGACCCTGGCGAGCCTGGCCGGTTGCGGGGTGGCCGGACTGCTCTGGCCGGGGATCGCCTGGGTGGCCACCGGGGAGCGAACCGCCTATGTCGACACGATGGGCGCCTGGTCGTTGACCGGCAAGGTCGAGTTCCTCAAGCCCTGGCTCACCATTCCTCGGGACTACCTCGGTGAGTGGGGCCCCCGGCTCGTGCTCGCCACGGTGGTGCTGCTGATCGTCGGCATGGTCGGGCCCTGGGCTCGCCGACTGGGTCCCGAACTGCGGGTCTGGCCGCTGGTCTACGCGGCATACGTCATCACCGTGCAGACCCCGGGAACGAGCACCCCCCGCTACCTGCTGCCGATGTTCCCCTACCTGGCTGTGCTGTTGGGGGTCGCCGGCCGGGACGGGCGGGCCCGCGGCATACCGACCGCACTGCGAGCCGTTGCGTTGCTCGTCGTGTTCGGTTGGCTGCAGTGGGAGTGGGTCTCGGTCCTGTGGCGCTTCACGCCGCCGGTGGACTGGGCCCCCTAGGGTCAGCGACCTTCGAAGATCGGCTTCTCCTTGGCGAGGAAGGCGTCGACGGCCACCCGGTGATCCTTGGCCTGGCCGGTGGCGTTCATGAGGGTGCTCTCGAAGGCCAACGAATCGGCCAGGTCGTGGGTGGCGCTGTAGGCGATCGCCCGGCGCATGGCCCCGTAGGCCAGGGTCGGGCCGGCCGCCAGCTTCGCCGCGAGCGCGGCGACCTCCCCGGGGAACTCCTCGGCGGAGACGACCTTGGTGACCAGACCGAGGTCGAGGCACTCGGCCGCGGACAGCGTGCGCGGCAGCAGAAGCAACTCCTTGGCCTTGGCCACTCCGACGAGCCGGGGCAGCCAGAACGAGGACCCGGTGTCGCACGAGAGGGCGATGCCCGCGAAGGCGAGGTTCATCCCGCCGGTGTCGACCATGATCCGGAAGTCGGCACCCATGGCGATCGATGCCCCGGCACCCGCAGCGACCCCGTTGACCGCGGCAATGACGGGCTTGTTCATCGTGGCGAGCATCTCGGCGACCGGGTTGTAGTGCTTGTCGACGGTGACGCCGAGCCCCTCATCGCCGGCCATGAGCCCGGCGATGTGCTCCTTGAGGTCCTGGCCCACGCAGAACGCCCGTCCGGTGCCGGTGACGACGACGCAGCGGACAGTCGGATCGTCGGTCACCCGGCGCATCGTGCTGACCAGAAGCTCCTTGGTCGCCAGGTCCAGGGAGTTCATCGCCTCGGGGCGGTTGAAGGTCACCGTGGCCACGCCGCCCTCGAGGGTGAGCAGGATGGGCGCGGTCCGGTCAGCAGCAACGTCGGTCATGGGCCCCATCGTGCCGTACCACGATTTCGCCGGAGCGCGGTTGTCGCGTGATAATGGTCTCCGGTGCAGTCTGTGTCGTGAATCCTGCCGACGCCTCGGGCTGTGGCGCACGAGTTTCCGAGGAAGGGGAACCCATGGCGGCGATGAAGCCGAGGACCGGAGATGGTCCGCTCGAGGTCACCAAGGAGGGACGGGGAATCGTCCTGCGGATGCCTTTGGAAGGCGGCGGGCGGCTCGTCGTCGAAATGACCCCGGACGAGGCGGCCGCGCTGCGCGACGCCATCCAGGGCTGCGACGGCGTGTCCTGACCTGCACATACGGTTGACCAACGGCTGAGGCGCCGCCCCGGGTGGGGACGGCGCCTCAGCCGTTGGTTGCTCCCGTGGCCGGTCAGCGCTTGACCGCGACGAGCAGCCCGTCCCCGACCGGCAGCAGGCTGCAGGCGAAGCCCTCGTCCTCCCGCAGGGCCTTGCCCAGGTCGCGCAGGGTCCGGGTCCGTTCGTCCCGGGCGGCCGGGTCGGCCACCTGGTCGCGCCAGAGCATGTTGTCCAGGGCGAGCACCCCACCACGACGCAGTAGCCGGGTCGCCTCCCGGATGTAGGCCGGGTATTCGTCCTTGTCGCCGTCGACGAAGGCCAGGTCGTAGGCACCGTCGGTCATCCGGGCGAGCACGTCCACCGCCCGGCCCAGGATGACCCGGGTGCGCTGGTGGGCGATCCCGGCCTCGGCGAAGGCATCCTTCGCGGCGCGCTGGTGCTCGGCCTCGACGTCGATCGTCGTGAGCACCCCGTCGGACGGCATACCGGACAGGAGCCACAGTCCTGAGACCCCCGCCCCGGTGCCGATCTCCACGACCGCCCGGGCCGCTCCGGCGGCCGCGAGCATCCGCAGGGCCGCGCCGGTCGCCGGGGCTACCGGAACGGCACCGAAGGCCATCCCTCGGTCGCGGGCGGCCTCGACGACCGGGCTCTCCGTGACGAACTGCTCGGCATACGCCCAACTGGCGGCTCGGTTGGCGCTCATGGACGTCACCCTAGCCCGCCGCGCCTGCGGCCGGTCCGAGCGCCGCGGGACTGGTTCGGGCGATAGCGTGGGCCGGACGTCAGGGGTGGATCGGTGGGATACCAGGGTTGTTCCCGATGGTTGGTGAATGCACAGGCGCGGCACAGTGTTCTCGTGGCCTCCTGGGGAACTCTGGGGGACATCCGCACGTCAGACGTCCAAGGCCGTAGCGAAAGGCGCACGTAGTGACCGACACCCTGACCCGTCCCGCGACCGGGAGCGTCTCGGTCCCCGACGAGGGGTCCTGGACGCCTCCGACCTGGGAGGAGATCGTCACGGCGCACTCGGCGAGGGTCTACCGCTTGGCCTACCGGCTCACCGGCAACCCGCACGACGCAGAGGACCTCACTCACGACGTCTTCATCCGGGTGTTCCGCTCGCTCAACTCCTACACGCCGGGCACTTTCGAAGGCTGGCTGCACCGGATCACCACGAACGTCTTCCTCGACAAGATGCGCCGCAAGCAGCGCATCCGCTTCGACGCACTGCCCGACGACGCGGCCTCTCGGATGGCCACCAACGCCCCCGGCCCCGAGCAGGTCTACGCCGACACCCACTTCGATGACGACGTCCAGCGCGCCCTCGACGCCCTCCCGCCGGAGTTCCGGGCCGCGGTCGTGCTCTGCGACATCGAGGGGCTGTCCTACGAAGAGATCGCCGCAACCCTCGGCATCAAGCTCGGCACGGTGCGCTCGCGCATCCACCGAGGACGGGCGGCCTTGCGCGAGTCGCTGGCCCATCGCGCGCCCGGCGCCGCCGCAGCCCGGGTGCCCGTAGCGGCGACGGCCCCGGCCGCCATGTCCCGACCTCCGGTGCGACACGGCATATCGCTGCCCGGCCGGCTCGGCCCGGCCGCGCGTCAGGGAGTGTGATGTCCCGACATCTCGGCGATCTCGTCAGCGCCTACGTCGACAGACGGCTCCCCGGCCCGGCCTTGGCCGCCTGGGACCGTCATGTCGTCGTGTGCGCGCACTGCCGGTATGCCGTCGATCAGGAGCGGGTGCTGCTCGCCTCGCTACGCAATGCCCCGGCGCCCGGGGTGTCCGAGAGCTTGCACGCGTTGCTGCTCGGGCTCGGTGACGCGCCCGCGAACGCCCGGTTCGTCGCCGCGGCCGGCCTGACCGGGGGTCCGTCCGGACCGCCCCCGGTGCCGACCGCGCCCTTCCAGATCCCCAGCCTGCGGCTGCCCACGGTGCCACCGGCCGCCCCGCCCCGGCACCGTTCGGCGCGTCGGTCGGCCCTCATCGCCGGTCTTGCCGCCGGTGCGTCGGCGGCCGCGGCCTGGACGGTCGGATTCGCCCCCGCCGCCACCGCCACCGGGCCGTCCCTGACCCCCGCCCAGGCCCGAGTGGGCGCACCCAACGGGCTCAGCGCGGCATACTCGGGGATGCTGTCCTTCCCCGTGAGCCAGGTGGCCCGATCGACCACCCCCGCGGGTGCCCAGACCACGAGCACGACGGAGACGCCCGGCCGATGACCGACCACCCCGACCGCCCGGTGTTCGACCCGGGCGCGGGTGCCGCCCCGGCGGAGCCGCCGCCCGCCGCTGGAGGGCAGCCCACCGCCCCATTGCCCACGGCCCCGTGGCCGGCCCCGGCACCGGTCCCACCGGTTGTCCCGCCGGTGTTCCCGCCGCGACCGCCGGCCCCGTCCGCGGGCCAGCATCAGGGCTATCCGCCTCCCGCGCCCTATGCCCCCTATCAAGCCCCCATCCCGTATGCCGCCTCCGCGCCATCCGGCCCAGTCCCGTCCAGCCCGTCGAGCCCGTCCGGCTCGGCCGGGCGATCCCGGGTGGGCTGGATGGTGGCGGTGGCCGCAGTGGTTGGGCTGCTGACCGGCCTGCTCGGTGGTGGGCTGGGCAGTCTGCTGACCAACCGGGTGGTGGCCGGCGCCCGGGCCGGTTCGCCCGTCCCGGCGCCGCTGCCGGGCGCGACGACGCGGCCGGACGGCAGCATCGCCAAGATCGCCGCAACCGCGCTCCCGTCGGTGGTCACCGTGAAGATCCGCACGGCGGACGGCAGCGGCAACGGATCCGGCTTCGTCATCGACCGCCAGGGCCACGTGCTGACCAACAACCACGTCGTCTCCGGAGCGACGGGTGCTGGGGAGATCTCCGTCGAACTCATCGACGGCACGTCATTGCCCGCCACGATCGTCGGCCGGGACGCCTCCTACGATCTGGCCGTACTCCTCGTCGACCGGACCGATCTCACTCCGCTGGAGTGGGGCCGCTCGGCCGATGTCGTCGTCGGTGACGGGGTCATCGCCGTCGGCGCCCCCCTTGGCTTGGAGGCCACCGTGACCAGCGGGATCGTCTCGGCCCTCAACCGCCCGGTGGCGGCCGGGGGAGGCGACGAGACGAGCTTCATCAACGCGATCCAGACCGACGCCGCGATCAACCCGGGCAACTCCGGGGGACCGCTGCTCGATATGTCCGGCCGGGTGGTCGGGATCAACTCGGCGATCGCCCGCGCCCCGGGCTCCGCGTCGGGAACCGGCGGCAACATCGGCGTGGGCTTTGCCATCCCGAGCGACCAGGCCGCCAAGACGGCCCAACAGCTCATCGCCTCGGGCAAGGCAGAACACCCGATCATCGGCGTCAAGCTCGACACCCGCTACACCGGAGAGGGTGCACGAGTCCTCGATCCGGGTGGCGTGACGGCCGGCAGCGCCGCCGAACGGGCCGGCCTCAAGGACGGTGACGTCATCGTCCGATTCGAGGGAAAGAAGGTCACCGGTTCCGACCAGTTGGTCGTCGCGATTCGGTCCAAGAACGTCGGCGATACAGTGCGTCTGACCGTGGAACGGGCGGGGCAGACCATCGACCTCACCCTGACCCTGCAGGGTTCGGGCTGAGCCGAAGGCCGCTGCGGTCCGGGACAGGTGAGGGAAGGAGGCGGACGTGTTCGACATCAACGGCTGGGAAGTCATCGTCTTGGCGCTGGTCGCCGTTGTCGTGCTCGGCCCGGAACGCCTCCCCGTGTATGCCGCGAAGTTGGCCCGCGGGGTCCGGCAGGCTCGAGCGCTTGCCGAGGGGGCCCGCGCGCAGCTCAAGGAACAGCTCGGGCCGGACTTCGACGACGTCAACTGGCGTCAGTACGACCCGCGTCAGTACGACCCGCGCCGGATCGTTCGGGAGGCCTTGCTCGACCCGAACCCGGTGCCGGGCGCGGGCGGGGCAGAGGCGGTTGAGTTGCCCACGCTCGGCCGGGACCACGATCCAGCCAAGCCGACCCCCTGGGACTCGGACGCGACCTGACCTGCACGCCTCGGCCGACCGGCCCGTGAGGCCGAACAGCGGTCAGCGCTTGACCGGGCTGACTCCGAGCGAACGGCCCGAAAGGCCGCGGGAACGCTGTGCGAGCGTCCGGGCGACCGCCCGCAGCACCACCGCGGCGGGGGAGTCCGGATCGGCCAGCACCACCGGGGTGCCCGCGTCGCCACCCTCTCGCAGGCGGGTGTCCAACGGCACCTGCCCGAGCAACGGCACCGCGGCGCCGATCGTGCGGGTGAGCGAGTCGGCGACCGCCTGACCGCCACCGGAGCCGAAAATCTCCTGTCGGGAGCCGTCCGGCAACTCGAGCCAGGACATGTTCTCCACGACCCCGACCACCCGCTGGTGGGTCTGCACCGCGATCGCCCCGGCCCGCTCGGCGACCTCGGCGGCGGCCAGCTGCGGAGTGGTGACGACGAGGATCTCGGCGGTCGGCAACAGCTGGCCGATCGAGATGGCGATATCGCCGGTGCCCGGCGGCAGGTCCAACAGCAGGACGTCGAGGTCACCCCAGAAGACGTCGGCGAGGAACTGCTGCAGG